>NZ_JBEZJP010000489.1:0-5651 GCF_040653175.1 Actinomadura sp. NPDC048032 | reverse complement strand
CATCGCCAGCCTCATCCTCTGGCTCAACCACGATCCACAAAACAGGCCCTAGGCCGGCCTCTATGCCGATCAGCGGACGCCGCAGGAGTCGCACCGCAGCGTGCCGATCGAGCACCTCTCCCGCCTGGTCGGACACAAGAGCACGACCGTCACGGAGAAGGTCTACCGGCAACAGACCAGGCCGCGACGGACGAGGACACGACGGCCATGGACCGGTTCTTCCCCGAGCTCATCGAGGAACCGCCGTCAGGCAGTCGGGCTCGGATCACTTCGGAGGTCGCCCAAGCCCATTCGGCCCTCACACTGCCCGGAATCTGATTTCCGGCTCCCGACCAGCGGAAAGGTCCATCGCCTTCCGTGGTTCGGACGACCGCGAATCCGTAGGCACTCCGCTCCGGGCGGAATGAAATTGGACCGCGAACCTGCCGGCCCTGAAAACACGGGGCCGGCAGCCTCACGGTGCGACCCGTCCGGTAGAGCAGGCGCCGGGACAGCGTATCCACTTGCCGTTCCGTAGTGAACACGGACGGTCTTCTATGCCTGCATCCAAAGGATGCGGGGGCAACTCAAACAAGAAGGGGGAGAGGTGCGTGTGTGCAGCAGAACTCCCAAGGAATTCTAATATTGCAGTTTTTGCGTTGATTATTTCAATTGCCCTGGGCGTGACGGCGGGCACCGTTCAGATCGCCTTGGGACTGGTTGGCAGGGTCGGCCCGTTCACGGCCGCTCTCTGGGTCGCGATAGTCGGCATCGCGCCATTGTTGATCACGTACAGGCCGTCCTTGCGGGCGGGTTGGCCGATCTGGCGATCGGCGCTGATTCTGGGGCTCTGCCTTAGCGTGGGGTTCGTCTCATTTCAGTATTCCATCCGCATGCTGCCCCTCGGGATCGCGCTGGCGGCCTTCTATGTCGGAGGCCCGATGCTGCTCGTCACCATCGAGATCCTGAGGTCCCGCCGGTGGCGGGACCTGGTGTGGCCGGCGGCGGGTTTCTCCGGTGTCGTCGTGCTCGCACCTTCCTGGGAAGGCGAGATCAACTACTGGGGATTCGCTGTCGTTGCGGTTTTGGCGGCGAATTTCCTGGTCGGCATGAAAATGATGTCCAGTATCAAGAAAAGCGACATCACCACCTGCACGACTTTGGCAAGAATCCCTAACATTCTCCTTATGTTCGTGTTGGCTTCACTATGGGAGGGGTCAGACGCGGTCTTCGGTCTAGACAGGAATGATCTATCGATCTTCCTGGCGGCAGGGGCGCTGACCTTCCTGTCGACGGTGTTATCCAACGTGGCATGGCAGCGGGGAATCCGCCCCTTCGCCGTGGCCTTGTTGAATCCCACCGAACCTGCGTGCGGTGCCATCCTGGGACTGATCGCAGGTCAACAGCTGAACTGGGCGTCCTGGATCGGCATTTCCATGGTCACGGCCGCCGGCGTCGGCGCTGCGATCAGTCAGCACAGGAAGTGACCTGGCTGACTCCGCATTTGCGGCGGGGAGGACCCAACCTCCCCGCCGTCCACCGACCCGGCTGCTGGGCCTTCTGTGGGTTCCGTGGGTTCTGCGGAGCTCCCCGGGCCGCCCGACCCAGGCCACCACGCGGCCAGCCCGGCGCTGGGCACCGCTGGCCGCCTCGCGTAGCAGACCGGGTTGAAAACGGTTTCGATGACGGCGTGCTCTAGCGTGGTGGGTGGAGCCCACGTTCCTGGCCGTGCCATTTGATCTCTAGTCGGATGAGCAGGTCGCTCGGTATCGGCGGTTCCGTGGTGAGATGAGCATCGCTGAGCTGGAGCAGCTCTTTTGTCTGGACGCCGCGGCGTTGGCGGCTGCCTGAATATTCACCTCCCGCACCGACCTCGTCGACGTCCTGGTCCGCGAATCCATCGACGACCGGCACATGCGCACATGCATCGAAGTGATCACCACCACAACTACGCCCGAGCCTCAGCGGCCTCGACATCTACCAGGCGAGTGCCGGAAAGTCCGCCCGTTGGCGGGAAGACGGCTACGATCATCGCGTTCATGTCTGATCATGTTCGGGAGGGGCACATGGTGGGGATCCGGCCCTTGGCTCTTGGTCTGCTGATGGCGCCAGTACTCGGCCTAGCGGCCTGCTCGGGCGGCGACAGCAATTCCGCCGCAGAAAGCGCGGGGAGCGGCGCAAAATCGCAGCGTCCCTCACCGGTACTGCCCTCCTTCAGGGGAAAGACGCTCGACGCCGTCAGCGGCGAGTTGCAGCGTTCCTGGCCCGCCTACACCAGCGCGTTCAGAGCCCTTCCCGACGGTCACCTGTTCGACGGCGAGTCCTACTCCGGTACCTGGGTCGTCTGCACGCAGGTCGAGGACCCTCAAGGGAAGAAGGTGGAGCTGGGCTTCCTGCCCCCGCAGGTGCCCTGCCCACCCGACGGCCGCGTGACCACCTGGCCCGTCGTGCCCAACTTCGTCGGCAAGACGGGCACTGACGCAAAGCAAGCCGCCCTGCGGCTCGGTTTCCCGCTCGTCAGCAGCGAGCCCCTCGTGACCGAGGGATACGACGACAGCTCGCATCTGGAACGTACCGTCTGCACCCAGGACCCGCCCGCCGGCCAGAGCATGCGCCAGCACTACGGCACGACACTGAGTCTGCGGGTCGCCGACAGCAAGGGGTCGTGCACCCCGTAGCTCCCTCGCCCGCGGGCCTATGGATGGCCTCCGCCCGCTCCGACGAGGCCGCAGGGCGGCGGGCGGCGCCCGGTACGGGGATCGTGAGGTGCTGGCGGCGATCATCTTCGTGGCCACCACTGGCTGTACGTGGCAGCAGTTGCCGTCGGTGTTCGGGCCGTCGGGTCCTACGGCGCACCGGCGCTTCACCGAGTGGACGACCGCGCGAGTGTGGGCCAAGCTGCACGGCGACAAGGGCTACGACTACGCCGACCCGCGGCGCTGGCTACGCAGGCGGGGCATCACCCCGCGCATCGCGCGCCGTGGCATCGAGTCCTCCGACCGGCTCGGGCGCTACCGCTGGGTGGTGGAGCGGACGGTGTCCTGGCTGAGCGGCTGCCGCCGACTGCACCGCCGCTACGAACCCAAGCCAGAGCACTTCGTGGCCTTCGTCGCCATCGCCGCAACCCTCATCCGCCACCGCCGACCAGCCAAATGAGATGACTTCTTAGGGGAAAAGACCTCGAGGAGGTGGACGCCCTACGACCAGGGCAGGGTCGGCTTTAGGGTGATAACCTTGCCTGCTCTACTGTCCGGAAGTTCATGGAATGGGCGCACGGACCGGCGGGCATCCGGTCGGCTCTGCGGGTTCGTGGCGCAGGGCGCGAATGGCAGGTCAGAGTTAATGCACGCAAAGGAGCCGACGGAAGCCCGCATCGAGGACGCGGGGAACGTCCTGGTCGCACCTGCGGCGTTGCACGACGATGACTCGATCAGAGGCTTCTTCGGTTCAACGATCACGCCGGAGGACCTTGCCTCGGGTTCGCTCGACCTCGCGCAGAAGACCGTCTATCTGTGCGGCGACGTCTCCGGGATCAGCGGCCGCCGGCTGTACGCGGCGGCACGGGTGTTCGTCGTCCGGGAGCTGTCACACGGTTACCGCGAGGGCGCCGACGGACCTTGGGTCCCCGTCGGCCTCGGCAGGCTTCCCCTCCGTGTCCACGGCGCCGGTGTGTACTACCGCCGTTTCTTCGACCTCGACGGCGATTACTTCGACCGGATCTGCGCGGAGCACGAGTTCCAGTCTTTGACGGAGTCCACGAAACCTGGAACAGCCCATCGCAGCGGAATCTATCTGACGCCCGTCACCCAAAGAAGCGACGGACTGCATTTCCGCCTGCTCCGCTGCTCCACGAACCTCTCAGGGCCGACCGAGGGTTTCCGGCCGACCGACACGAGCATCGTCGAGGCCCTGAACGGCGAGGCCGCCGCCGTCTTCCGGAACCAGGCGCCGCTGAATCACGTCCTCGCCCAGATCTACCACAACACTCCCGCCGCGACCGAGCGCAAGCAGTCCAAGGCCAAGATCTCGGCTCATGCCGACAAGACCAAGGACATGCCCGTCAACGGCATCATGGCCTTCTGCACCTTCTATGACCGGCTCGACCGATTGCGCCCGCTCGCCGAAGACACCTTCGATTACGGCGTGAAGGGCACCAGCGGGCTGACCAGGCTCCACTTTCGCCTCAAGGAGCCGACCGGGGAACGCGACGGGGTCGCGCTCCCCCAGCAGTTCACCCTCACTCTCCACCCCGGCTCCGTGTTCTTCATGCCGCTGTCCACCAACCGCCTCTACACGCACGAGATCCGACCCTCGGCGTTGGACGCCGGGCTGCTTCCGACCCGTCTGGGCTACGTGGTGCGCTGCTCCAGCGCCGAGGCCGTCCACAAGGAAGGCCAGACGTTCCTCAAGCTGGACGAGGGGCTGGCGAGGCTGGAACCTCCGACGCCGGAAGGCATGAACGAGCTGCGCGGGCTGTACGCCGAGGAGAACAGGACCACGTCCTTCGTCGACTACGGCGACGAGTTCCTTTTCAGCATGAACAAGGGAGACTACGTTGCCCCCCGCATCTGACATCTCCGATGAAATCTTCTCGTGCACCTTGCCGGCCGAAACGGATCTCTTCGCAGAACTGTCCGCGTCGGCTCGCCTCGAGGACGTGGGAAAAGGGCGGCGCGGCGCCACGCTCACCAGGATCGACGAGGCGGGCGGCGTGCCTCTCGTGCGCACCACCACTCGCTACAGCAGTCCGGCGCAGCGTTTCCGGGCGGTGCACGAACGGCTGGCGCAGCGGATCCAGCAGTGTGCGGCGCTTCCGGTCGCCTTCAACAACGCTCTCATCGAGAGCTACACGAACGCCTACAAGACGATGGGCGGCCACTCCGACCAGGCCCTTGATCTGGCCGACGGTTCGTTCATCGCCGTCTTCTCCTGCTACGAGCGTCCCGAAGGGAACCCGCGCAGGAAGCTGATCTTCGAATCGAAGGTCTCCGGTGGCGGAACGTTCGAGATGCCCCTCGCCGAGAACAGTGTCGTCGCGTTCTCCGTCGACTCGAATCGGCGATTCAAGCACAGGATCGTGCTGGACGCGTCCGCCCCGCCGGCGGACAACCCATGGCTGGGTGTGACCTTCCGGACGTCGAAGACCGTCGTCCGGTTTCGCGACGGACACGTCTACCTCCCGCAGGGAGCGCGCCTCACGACGGCCGACGAGGAGCAGAGGCGCGAGTTCTACCGGCTGCGGCGCCGTGAGAACAGCGAAACGGACTTCGCCTACCCCCTGCTGACCTACACCATCAGCGAGAGCGATCTGATACCGCCCGTCTGAGCGACCGCCGCCCGCCACTCGGCATACGCCCCGTGAAGGCCGGATGGAGGCGGGCTTCTTCCCGGGGTCAGCAGGAACACACGTGACGCCCCCAAGCCCAAAACTCCAAGCTGCCTGAAATGCGCGGGTCCAGTCCTGGGCGATCGTCAGCGCCTTCGCGCTGGCTATCGCTGGTTGTCGCCGTTGCAGCCGGCGGCTGCTACCGTCGCGGTCGATCATGGCCCGTAGACGGTGGGGTTGCGGGGGTCGTCGAAGCTCTGGACGTGCGCGATCCGAAGACCACGTCGTTCATAGGTTCATCCTTCGTTCTTGTCTGGTCGCCTCGCCTTGACCTGGTGTCCGGACG
>NZ_JBEZJP010000488.1:0-5655 GCF_040653175.1 Actinomadura sp. NPDC048032 | reverse complement strand
ACCGCCGCGCCCAGCCGCTCGTGCCCCTCCCGGAACACCGTCGCCGACACCTCGACGGTCTCGCCCACCACCGCCTTCGCCGGCCACCGGCCGCACCCCACCACCGGCGCCACGTCGTCGATCGGGATGCGGCCGAGCTCCGCCTCCAGCTTCACCTGCATGTGCCCCGCTCCCGCTCGTCACGCCGTCCCGGCCCGGTCCGTGGTGCCGTCCGGTACCGGTCGCAGACATCCATGCCCCGTCCGCAACTCCCCGGCATCCCTGGAGCCACAAGATCAAGTAAAGAACCGCCCGACCGCGGTGCGCCCGTGCGGTGCGGGGCGGACCGGTGGCCGGGCGGCTCGTCGCGGCGCTAGGTTGGGCGGAAACCGAAGATCGTGGAGGTGCCGCCGTGGCCGAGGGACCGGAGATCGACACGAACGTGCCGCATTCGGCGCGGGTCTGGAACCATCTGCTCGGCGGGAAGGACAACTACGAGGTCGACCAGCGGGCCGCCGAGCGGTTCCGGGCCGTGTTCCCGCAGATCGTCGACATCGCCCTCGCCGACCGCGCGTTCCTCGGCAGGTCCGTCCGCCACCTCGCGGGCGAGGCTGGCGTCCGCCAGTTCCTCGACATCGGCACCGGCCTGCCGACCATGGACAACACCCACGAGGTCGCGCAGCGCGCGGCGCCGGACGCGCGCATCGTCTACGTGGACAACGATCCCCTGGTGCTGACCCACGCGCGGGCTCTGCTCAGCAGCAGCCCCGAGGGCGCCTGCCACTACATCCACGCCGACCTGCGCGAACCGGATGACATCCTGGCGAAGGCCGCCGCGACGCTCGACTTCGGAAGGCCGGTGGCGATCATGCTGCTGGGCATCATGCACTTCGTCCACGACGACGGCGAGGCCCGCCACGTCCTCGACGTGCTGCTGGACGCCGTGCCGTCCGGAAGCCACCTGGTGATGACGCACGCCACCCTCGACTTCGACGCGGGGGAGACCGCCCAGGCCGAGGCGCAGCAGGACTGGAACGAGAGGTCGGCCAATCCGATGGTGCCGCGCACGCGCGCGGCCGTCACCCGCTTCTTCGACGGCCTCGAACTCCTGGACCCCGGAGTCGTCTCCATGTCCAGGTGGCGTCCCGAGCACACTCCCTGGGGCGAGCCCGCCGAAGTGGCCGGTTACGCCGCCGTCGCCCGCAAGCCCTGACCCTTCCCGCGCGGGGGAGGCGGACGGCGCCCGCGGGCGTCGGCGGCCGGCGCGCTAGCCGGCGGCGCGGATGACCGAGGCGATGCCGCCGGACGTCGTGACGAGGCGCTGGTACTCCGGCCTGCGCAGCTCCCCGCCCATGAACGGGTACGGGTTGCGGTGCACGGCCGGGCTCGGCTCCTCGCTGAGCGCGGCGAAGTGGATCTCGCGGGCGCCGGTCTCCGCCACGACCCGCGCGACGTTCCGGTCGGTGACGCCGCCGCCGGGCATCACGATGACGCGGTCCCCGGCGTGCCGCACCAGCTCGGCGATCAGCGGCGCGCCCTCCAGCGCGGTCGCGTCCTGCCCGGACGTCAGGACGCGGGCCACGCCGAGCCCGGCGAGGACGTCCAGCGTGCCGAACGGATCGGCGGCCATGTCGAAGGCGCGGTGGAAGGTGACGGGCAGCCCGCCCGCCGCCGCCATGAGCCGCTCGACGACCGGGCGGTCGACCGTCCCCTCCGGGGTGAGCGCGCCGATCACCACGCCGTGCGCGCCGGCCTCCCGGACCAGCGCGACGTCGTGCTCCATCGCCGCGACCTCGTGCTCGTCGAAGATGAAGTCGCCGCCGCGCGGGCGGATGATGACGTGCACCCTGATCGACGACACGGCGGCGAGCGCGGCGCGGACGGTGCCCAGGGTCGGGGTGAGCCCCCCGTCGAACAGCGCCGCGCACAGCTCGACGCGGTGGGCGCCCGCCTTCTCGGCGGCGACGGCCCCCGCGACGCTGTCGATGCAGATCTCGTAGGTGAGGCTCACGGACGTCCTTCCGGAATGGTGCGGATCTCGCCCACCGGGCGCCCGCCGCCGAGGACGGGGACGGCGCCCAGCGGGTCGGCCTGGGTGGTGTCGGCGCCGAGCGCGGCGAGCGCGCGCAGCGCGATGGCGGTGGTGGCGCGGGGGCTGCCGTCGATGACCTTCACCGCGACGGCGCGGCCCTCGGCGGTGGCGGCGACGAGCACGCCCTCCGCGCCGCCCTTGGCGACCGAGCCGGGCAGCGCCCGCATGAGCTCGGTGTTGACGTGCCCGGTCCCGCCCACGTACTCGGGGTGGGCGCGCATGGCGTCCGCGACCGGGCGGGCGTCCTCGGCCAGGACGAGGGACCGCGCGGCGCGGGCGAGGCCGGTCAGGGTGAGGCCGAACAGCGGCGCGCCGCACCCGTCGATCGCGACGGGGGAGGGGTCCTCCCCGGCGCAGTCGGCCATCACCTGCCGCACCAGCTGCTGCAGGGGGTGCGACGGGTCGAGGTAGGTGTCGAGCGGCCAGCCGTTGGCGGCGCACGCGGCGAGCATGGCGGCGTGCTTGCCGGAGCAGTTCATCCGCACCCGCGACTCGCCCTCGCCCGCCCTGACCAGCGCGTTCCTGGTCGCCTCGTCCTCGGGCCAGGACGGCGGGCACCGCAGTGCCTCCACGCCGAGGCCCGCGTCCGCGAGGATCCCCTCGACGGCCTTGACGTGGAAGTCCTCGCCGGTGTGGCTGCCCGCCGCGATCGCGAGGCGCTCCCCGCGCAGCGGCGCGCCCGCCTTCAGGCAGGCGAGCGCCTGGAACGGCTTGGTCGTGGAGCGCGGCAGGACCGTCTCCTCGACGGCGCCCCGCGCGTGGGCGAGGGAGCCGTCCGGGGCGAGCCCGGCGACGCTGCCGTAGTGGCGGCTCTCGGCGAAGCCGTTGCGCACGACCTCGGCCAGTGCTTCGTACATGTCGATCCTCACGGTCGCGCCGCCGGGGCGGCCTCGCGGACGGCGCGGGACGGACGGGTCCGCTGCCGCGCCTCCAGCGTCCGCGCGAGCTTGGCCAGCGACGCGTTGATCACCAGGTAGACCAGCGCGATCACCAGGTAGGTCTGGATGAGCAGGTGGTTGTAGTTCGCCAGCACCTTCCCGCTGTAGAGCAGTTCGGCGTAGCTGACGACGTAGCCGAGCGAGGTGTCCTTCAGCAGCCCGGCGGACTGGCTGACCAGCGACGGCAGGACGCGCCGGGCCGCCTGCGGCAGCACGACCAGCCGCATCGCGCGCCCCCGGGTCAGGCCGAGCGCGAGCCCCGCCTCCAGCTGCCCGCGCTCCACCGACCGGATCCCGGCCCGGAAGATCTCGGCGAACGCGGCGGCGTTGGACACCGACAGCGGGACGACGAGCTTCCAGAACAGCGGGAGGTCGAGGCCGTACTTCGGCAGCGCGAACAGCACGACGTAGACCAGCAGCAGCGCCGGGACCGTCCGGACGATCTCGACGTAGGCCGCGGACGGGACGCGCAGCCACCGCGCCGGCGACAGCCGCCCGAGCGCGAGCGCGACCCCGGCCGCCATGGCGAGGGCGATCGAGACGACCGCGGCGTAGAGCGTGGAGCGCAGTCCCTCCAGCAGGTACCGCCACATCGGCCACGTCCCGTACGGGCGCCACCGGTCGGCGGCGAGCTGGCCGTTCTCGCCGAACTGGCGCAGCGCGAGCGCGACCAGGACGGCGCCGCCGAGCAGGGTCAGCGCGGTGGCGATCCGGATGCGGCGCCGGGCGCGCGGGCCCGGCTCGTCGAACAACAGGCGCGGGGAGCTCATCGCAGGATCGCCAGCTTCCGTTCCAGGCCGCCGGTCACCAGCCCGAAGACCGCCGACAGCGCCATGTAGGCCAGGCCCGCCGTCACGAAGATCCAGATCGGCTGAGCCTCGGCGAGGTTGACCCGGTTCGCGGCGGCGGTCAGCTCGACCACGCCGACCGCGGCGGCCAGCGCCGTGTTCATCAGCGTCATGATCGCGATGTTGCCGAGCGGCTGGACGACCGTCCGCAGCGCCTGCGGCAGGACGACCAGCCGCAGCGACTGGACGAACGTCAGCCCGAGCGCGCGGGCGGCCTCGCCCTGCCCGGCCGGCACCGCGTTGATCCCGGAGCGGATCGCCTCGGCCGTGTACGCCCCCTGGTAGAGGGCGATCACGACGACCGAGGTGGTGAACAGCCCGGCGATCACCCCGATCTCGGGCAGCCCGAACACGGCGATGACGAGCCACACCAGCAGCGGGATGTTCTGCAGCACCTCGACGTAGGCCATCCCGGCGGCGCGCAGCACGCGCACCGGGCTGACCCGCATCGCGGCGACCGCGGTCCCGGTCACGAGGGCTCCGGCGAGGGCCAGCAGCGTCAGCTCGACGGTGAGCAGCAGGCCGTCGCCGAACTCCCCGAGGTGGTCGGTGATGACGTTCATGACAGGGCGGGGCCTCCGCTCACTCCGAGCCCGGGGCCGAGCCGATCGCGGGCGGCTGCGGCGCCTCGCCCTGCACGACCGTCCCGATCGAGTTCTTCCAGACCTTCGCCCACAGGCCCGACTGCTGGATCTGCTTGAGCCAGTCGTTGACGAACTGCTTCATCTGCGCGTCGCCGTGCTTGAGGCCGATGCCGTACGGGTCGCTGGTGAACGGCTTGCCCTGGATCTGGATCGACGGGTCCTGCTTGGCGGTCGCGAGCAGCACGGCCTCGTCCTGGACGTAGGCGTCGCCGCGGCCCTGCTTGAGGGCCTGGACGCACTCGGGGTCGCTGCCGAACGTGACGATCTTCGCGCCGGGGGCGGCCTTCTTGATGGCCGGGATCGCCGGGGTGTTGGCGCCCGCGATGACGGTCTTGCCCTTGAGGTCGGCCGGGGTCTTGATGCCCGTCTCGTCCTTCTTGGTGGCGATGACCAGGCCGGAGCTGTAGTACGGCCCGGCGAACGCGACCTGCTTGGCGCGCTCCGGAGTGATGCTGTAGGTCTGGAACACCACGTCCACGGTGCCGTTGGACAGCAGCGCCTCACGGGTCTCCGACGCCGAGTTGACGATCTTCACGTTGGGCTTGCCGATGATGTACTTGGCGAGCAGCCGGCCGAAGTCGGCGTCCAGCCCCTCGACCTTCTTGGTCGCCGGGTTCTGCTGGGAGAGCAGGGGCGCGTCCAGCGAGCCGCCCACCACCAGCTCGCCGCGCTGCTTGATCTTCTCCATGGTGGAGCCGGCGGGCAGGTTCGCCGCGACCGGGGCCGAGGCCGCCAGGTCGTCGCCCTTGCCGCCGCCGGAGCCGGGCACCGCGGAGTCGGAGTCGCCGCCGGAGCAGGCCGCCAGGCCCGTCAGCGACAGCGCGGCCACCGCGGCCACCGCCGCCCGCCGCATCCCCGCAGGGGTACGCACCATGATCATCAACCTTTCTCGGGTGGCGCGCCATGGGCGGCGCGCCGGGGTCGCACTAGTGGCTGAGGACCTTGGCCAGGAAGTCCCGGGCCCGGTCGCTGGCGGGGGAGTCGAAGAAGGCGGCCGGCGTCGCGGTCTCCACGACCTCGCCGTCCGCCATGAACACGACGCGGTCGGCGACCCGGCGGGCGAAGCCCATCTCGTGGTTGCCGAGATAACCATCGGCGACCTCAGCCGTCGTCTCACGCAGCCGCCGGGTGACGATGAGATCGCTCGCCTCGCT
>NZ_JBEZJP010000487.1:0-5668 GCF_040653175.1 Actinomadura sp. NPDC048032 | reverse complement strand
GGTCCGCCATGCCGGGGTGAGCAACTACAGCCCGGCGCTGATCGACGGCCTAACGGAGGCCACCGGGCGGCGGCCGGGGTGTCCAAGGCCCACGCCGACGTGGTGCTCATCTCGGGGCACGACGGCGGGACGGGCGCGTCCCCGCTGACGTCGCTCAAGCACGCGGGCGCGCCGTGGGAGCTCGGCCTCGCCGAGACCCAGCAGACGCTGCTGCTGAACGGGCTGCGCGACCGCATCGTCGTGCAGACCGACGGGCAGATGAAGACCGGCCGCGACGTCGTCGTCGCGGCGCTGCTCGGCGCGGAGGAGTACGGTTTCGCGACCGCGCCGCTGGTGGTGTCGGGCTGCATCATGATGCGGGTCTGCCACCTGGACACCTGCCCGGTCGGCGTCGCCACCCAGAACCCCGTGCTGCGGCAGCGGTTCTCCGGCAAGCCCGAGTTCGTGGTGAACTTCTTCGAGTTCGTCGCCGAGGAGGTCCGCGAGTACCTCGCGGCCCTCGGGTTCCGGTCGCTGGACGAGGCGATCGGCCGCGTCGAGCTGATCGACACCCGCGAGGCGGTCGAGCACTGGAAGGCCGCCGGCCTCGACCTGGCGCCGATCCTTCACGTCCCGGCGCTGGCGGAGGGCGCGGCCCTGCACCGGACGGTCGAGCAGGACCACGGGCTGGAGAAGGCCCTGGACAACACGCTGATCCAGCTCGCCGAGGGCGCGATCTCCTTCGGCGACCCGGTGCGGCTGGAACTGCCGATCCGCAACGTCAACCGGACGGTCGGGACCATGCTCGGCCACGAGGTGACCAAGAAGTGGGGCGGCGGCGGGCTGCCCGACGACACCATCGACGTCACCTTCACCGGTTCGGCGGGCAACTCCTTCGGCGCGTTCATGCCGCGCGGCGTCACCCTGCGGCTCGTCGGCGACGCCAACGACTACGTCGGCAAGGGCCTGTCCGGCGGGCGGGTGACGCTGCGTCCCGCGCGGGACGCGGCCTTCGCCGCCGAGGAGCAGATCATCGGCGGCAACGTGATCCTGTACGGGGCCACGTCCGGCGAGCTGTTCGCCCGCGGGGTCGTCGGCGAGCGGTTCTGCGTCCGCAACTCCGGCGCCACCGCCGTCGTCGAGGGCGTCGGCGACCATGCCTGCGAGTACATGACCGGCGGCCGCGCGGTGATCCTCGGCCGGACGGGGCGCAACCTCGCGGCCGGAATGTCCGGCGGCATCGCCTACGTCCTGGACCTGGTGCCCGAGCGGGTCAACGGCGAGATGGTCGACCTGGTGCCGCTGGACGCCGCGGACGTCGAGTCCGTCCGGGCGCTGACCGAGCGGCACCTGGCCGAGACCGGCTCGGCGGTGGCGCGGCGGCTGCTGGAGGACTGGGACGCCGCCGCCGCCCGCTTCACCAAGATCATGCCGCGCGACTACCGGCGGGTCCTGGACGCGATGGCCCAGGCCGAGGCAGAGGGACGCGACGTCGACGAGGCCGTCATGGCCGCGGCGCAGAGCTGAGAGAGGGGGACTTCCAACATGGCTGACCCGAAGGGTTTCCTCACCGTCCGGCGGGAGCTCCCGAAGCGCCGCCCGGTCGACGTGCGGATCAGGAGCTGGTCGGAGGTCTACGAGGACTTCGGCAAGGACCGGCTGGAGAAGCAGGCGAGCCGCTGCATGGACTGCGGCATCCCGTTCTGCCACCAGGGCTGCCCGCTCGGCAACCTCATCCCCGAGTGGAACGACCTCGTCTACCGCAAGGACTGGCAGGAGGCCGTCGAGCGGCTGCACGCCACCAACAACTTCCCGGAGTTCACCGGGAGGCTGTGCCCGGCCCCGTGCGAGAGCGCCTGCGTCCTCGGCATCAACCAGGACCCGGTGACGATCAAGCGGGTCGAGGTCGAGATCATCGACCGGGCGTTCGCGGAGGGCTGGGTGCGCCCGCAGCCGCCGGCCGTGCAGACCGGCCGGAAGGTCGCGGTGGTCGGCTCGGGGCCCGCGGGCCTCGCCGCCGCCCAGCAGCTCACCCGCGCCGGCCACGACGTCACGGTGTACGAGCGCGCCGACCGCATCGGCGGCCTGCTGCGCTACGGCATCCCCGAGTTCAAGATGGAGAAGCGGCACCTCGACCGGCGCCTCGCCCAGATGAGCGCCGAGGGCACCGACTTCCGGACCTCGGTGAACGTGGGCGTCGACATCACCGCGGACGACCTGCGCGCGTCCCACGACGCCGTGGTCCTGGCGGGCGGCGCCACCGCGTGGCGCGACCTGCCCGTCCCGGGACGGGAGCTCAAGGGCGTCTACCAGGCGATGGAGTACCTGCCGCCCTCGAACAAGGCGCAGGAGGGCGACTACGACGAGTCGCCCATCTCGGCCGAGGGCAAGCACGTCGTCGTCATCGGCGGCGGCGACACCGGCGCCGACTGCATCGGCACCGCGATCCGGCAGGGCGCCGCGTCGGTCACCCAGCTGGAGATCATGCCGCGGCCGCCGCAGGAGCGCCCCGACGGCCAGCCGTGGCCGACGTACCCGATGCTGTTCAAGGTGGAGAGCGCCCACGAGGAGCTCGCCGACATGGGCGGCGACCGCGTGTACGCCGTGTCCACCACCGAGTTCCTCGGCGACGCCGACGGCAACGTCCGCGCGCTGAGGCTGGTGGAGGTCGGCGGCCCGCAGACGGGGTTCGCGCCCGTCGAGGGCACCGAGCGGGAGATCCCCGCCGAGCTGGTGACGCTGGCCATGGGCTTCCTCGGCCCGCAGCGCGAGGGGCTGCTGGAGCAGCTCGGCGTCGAGCTGGACCAGCGCGGCAACGTGGTCCGCGACCGCGACTACCGCACGTCCGTGGACGGCGTGTTCGCCGCGGGCGACATGGGCCGCGGCCAGTCCCTGATCGTCTGGGCCATCGCCGAGGGCCGCGCCGCCGCGCACGGCGTCGACGCCTACCTCGGCGGCCGGACGGACCTGCCGTACCCGATCCCGCCGACGGCGCGCCCGATCGCCTGACCCGGCAAGCGCGGAGCAGGGCCCTGGAGGATCTTCTCCGGGGTCCTGTCCCGCGCGCAGTCTTCACCGGCCGGCGGCCGGGTTTCCTGTCGGTGCGGTGTGCCAGCATCGGGCCATGGGAACCGTTCGGACGGGCACGCCGCCCACCCTGGACACCGGCGTGCTGCGCCGGATGAGGCTCGCCCGCGACGCCATGGACCGCGAGTGGGCCGAGCCGCTGGACGTCTCCGCCGTCGCCGCCCGCGCCGGGTACTCGCGCTACCACTTCGTCCGGCTGTTCCGCGAGGTCTACGGCGAGACGCCCGGCGCCTACCTCACCCGCCGCCGCATCGAACGCGCGCAGGACCTGCTCCGCACCGCCAACCTGACCGTCACCGAGATCTGCGTGCAGGTCGGCTTCACCAGCCTCGGCACGTTCTGCACCCGTTTCAAGCAGCAGACCGGGACGACGCCCACCGAGTTCCGCAGGCGCGCCCGCGCCGGCGCCACCTCCGCCATCCCCGGGTGCTTCGTGATGTTCTGGGCGGGCGGCTTCCGCAAGCAGCAATAACGGAGAAGCCCGGGCCGCCCGCCGCGCCCTAGCGTGAACGCATCGACCCCGTTCACCGAAGGAGACACGGCATGATCACCAACCTCGGGCTGGCCACCGTCTGGGTGCTCGACCAGGACTCGGCCAAGGAGTTCTTCACCGACAAGCTCGGCCTGGAGGTCCGCGACGACATGACCCTCGGCGAGGGCGGCATGCGGTGGATCACCGTCGGCGCCAAGGACCAGCCCGAACTGAGCCTCGCCCTCATGATCCCCGGCCCGCCCACCATGGACCCCGACTCCGCCGCCCAGATGCGGGCCCTCATCGCCAAGGGCGTCCTCGGCGCCGGCGCCTTCAACACCGACGACTGCCAGGCCGAGTACGAGCGCCTGTCGGCCCGGGGCGTCGAGTTCGTCCACCCGCCCCAGAAGCGCCCGTACGGGATCGAGGCGATCTTCCGGGACGACTCCGGCTGCTGGTACAGCCTCACCCAGACCTTCGACGAGCTCGACGAGAGCGTGCCGTGGAACGGCTGAGCGGACCGGGGGAGCCGATCACCCGGCGACGCGGGCGCCGAGCTCCCGGAGCACGTCCACCAGCCGCTCCACGTCGGCCTTCGTCGTCCGCCAGTTGAGCGGAGCCGGGCGGAACACCGTCATGCCCCGGTAGGTGCTGGTGCCCGCGTAGACGCGGCCGTCCGCCAGCAGCGCCTCGCCCAGGCGCGCGTTCAGCCCGTCCAGGTCCTCCTCGGGGACGCCGTCCGGGCGGTACCGGAAGCACACGACGCACAGCCGCACCGGGGCGAGCAGCTCCAGGTCGGGCGCCGCCTCGACGAGCCCGCCCAGATGGGCGGCCACGTCGAGGTGACGCTCCACCATCTCCCGGTACCCGTCCCGCCCGTACGCCCGCAGCGTCGCCCAGATCGGCAGCGCCCGCGCGCGGCGGGACGACTCCGGGCCGAGCATGTTGTAGTTGACCCGCTCCTCGTCGGCATCCGGCAGGTACGCCGCGCCCCACGCCCCGAACGCCCGGCTCAGCGACGCCGGATCGCGCACGAACGAGAACCCGCTCTCGTACGGCACGTTCAGCCACTTGTGGCCGTCCGCCGTCACCGAGTCCGCCCGCTCGACGCCCCGCGCGAAATGGGCCGTCCGCGGGCTGAGGGCCGCGAACAGCCCGAACGCGCCGTCCACGTGCAGCCAGGCCCCGTGCCGCTCCGCGAGATCCGCCATCTCGGCGACCGGGTCGCTGTCGCCCGTGTCCACCTCTCCGAGGTTCGCCACGATCACCGCGGGCCCGCCCGCCCCGGCGAGCGCCGCGTCCATCGCCTCCAGATCGACCCGCCCGGCGTCGTCGCGGGCGAACGTCCGCAGGGTGTCGCGGCCGCACCCGAGGATCTGCAGCGCCTTGCGCGTGCTGACGTGCACGAGCCCGCTGCTGAACACCGGCATCTCCGGCAGCCCCGCCAGCCCCCGCGACGCGACGTCCACGCCGTGCCCGTCCGCCCACCACTGCCGCGCGGCCGCCAGGCCCGCCACGTGCGCGAGCGTGGCGCTCGGCGCCAGCACGCCCCCGAACCCCGCGGGCAGGCCGAACAGCTCCTTCAGCCAGCGCAGGACCACCGTCTCCGCCCGCGCCGCCAGCGGCGACGTCAGCCACAGCCCGGCCGCCTGGTCGAGCAGCGACGCCGCCCAGTCCCCGGCCATCGCCGCGGGCGTCGACCCGCCCACCACGAAGTGGAAGAACCGCGGCCCGGACGAGTGCGTCGCCGCCCGGGTGCCGATCCGCACCAGCCGCTCGACCGCGGCCACCGCGCCGTCCCCCGTGTCCGGAAGCGGCCCGTCCAGCTCGTCCAGGAGCGGGTCCTGTCCCCGGTCATGGACGGGACGGTCCGGCAGGCTCGCCAGGTACGGCTCCGCCGCGCGCGCCACCACCCCGAGCGGGGCGGCGGCGATGTCACGTTCCCCAAGCGGATCGCTCATGACACCAGGAGATCACACCCCCGGTGACATCGGGGGATGTCGGGAAACATGAGAAAGAGGGCAACTTGTGGTCTTCGTGCTGGTCGGCTACGGTCCCGCCTGGGCCCGCCCCGCGGCGGCCCGCCCGCCGGCGGCTCCGCCGCGCACGCGGCCCGCACCGAGGCCGCCC
>NZ_JBEZJP010000486.1:0-5668 GCF_040653175.1 Actinomadura sp. NPDC048032 | reverse complement strand
ACCCCCGAGCTGCGTCTGGCCTTGGGCGTGGGGTGTCCGGAACCCGGGGTCGTGTACACCCCCCCCGCGGCCGCCCCCCCCCCCCGCCCGCCCCCCCTACTCAGGTCTGAGGTCAAAGCTGCACGGCAGTGATGATCTGTTTGACTTTGCGGCGGTCGATGCTGTGTTTCTCGGCTAGGTAACGCTGGGAGAGGGGGCGGCCTGGGCCGGCAAGGCTCGCCTGGTACTCGTCCCACACCGCCTCTTCCAGCGTGCGCTCCACTTTGGTGCGGGGTTGCACCGGTTCGGTGCGCTGCTCGTTCTGGGTGAGGTCTGGGCTGGCTGCGGTGCGGGTGAGGGTCATCAGGAGTTCGAAGCTGCCCACGAGAGCGAGGGCCGGCCAGGCGCTGACTATCGCGCCTATGGGGCCGTGGGTCGCGCCGTGCGCCACGTTGGCGCCTACCGTGGCCACGATGCCCACGGCGAGGCTCCACTTGGCCAGCGGTGGTGCGGGGTGCTTTCGGCGGCTGGCGTCCAGGATCACCATGGACGCGGCCCAGATGAGGCCGTCCACCGTGAAGGGGACGAGGCGTGCGGTGGGGCCGGACTCGCCGTGGGAGTGGACGAGTTCGTATGCGTGGCGGTACGAGATGACGGCTGCCACGGTGGCGACCGCCACCACGGCGAGCGCGGTTGTGATGCGGATGAGGCGGTCAGTCACGGCCCAGCTCCCGTCGCCACTCCTGGGCGCATGGGTCATCCTCGCCGTGGGTGACGACTCGCTCGGCGAGCATCAGGGCCGTGATCGCTGCGTTGCGGTCGAGAGGGCGTGGGCACGTGGTGACGTGCCATCCGCAGTCGGTTCGCGTGGCGGTGGCGATGACCTTGCCGTCTGCCGTGGCGGTCATCGTGGTTGCGGTGATTTCTAGGGCCATGGGTGTTGCCTCCTCCTGCTGAGAGGGGGAGCCACGGGAGCCAATCCGGGGAGCCAGCGTCAGTCGGTTTGGTTCGACGGTGCTGGACGGGGCCGGACTGGTCCCCGTGGGCTCCTTGCCTTGTTTTCGCAGGTGAGCGGCTCCTTGACCGACTTCCCCGGACGGTGCCGGACGGGGCGCGAATAAGGCTGACTCAGGGGTTCCCTAAGTGAGGCTTAAAGGTGTTCTGGTGGGGGGTTGGGCGGCTTAGCGTTTGGGGTGTCAGATCGGAGACACGGCGGAGGTGCACAGGCGGAGAGCAGAGCGATCGTCGGCTGAGGTTCCGACTGAGGTTCCTGATTGAGACAGACTTCTGGCCTGCACGGCCCCCTAACCCCGCTCTGGGGCCGTGCGGGCCAGAAGCCTTTTCAGGGGCGGGGGAGGGCGCCGAGGAGAAGCAGGCGGAAGGCGTCGGCGGTGCCGGTGGCGGTGGTGTCGCCGGTGGCGAGGCGGCGGATGGCCAGGCCGTAGAGCATCGCGACGATCGCGGGGGCGTGGTGTTCGGCGTCCGGGATGTCCAGGGCCTCCAGGATGGCGGTGGCCAGACGGTCGTAGGCTTCGATGGAGCGCGTGGAGGTCTCGCGGAGGGCCGGGTCGCGGGCGGCGTGCAGGTGCAGTTCGAGGTTCGCGATCTGCTCGGGGCCGTGGGCGAACTCGACGACGGCCTTCTCGACCTGGTCGGCGGCCTGGACGGGCGCGATGCCGGACTCGGCGAGGGCTGTGACGTAGGCCGTGATGCGGGCGATCTCCTGCTCGACGAAGGCGTGCAGCGCCTCGCGCAGCAGGTCCTCCTGGCTGGGGAAGTGGTAGGTCAGGGAGCCGAGGGAGACGCCGGCCGCGCGGGCGACGGCGCGGTTGGTCACGGCGCCGATGCCCTGTTCGCCGATCAGGCGGAGGGTGGCGTGGAGGATCCGGTCACGGGCGTTCATCGGTGCTCAGTCTTCCCCACAACGGATGCGTTCAGTATCGTTCGTTCGAACGAACGATAGCGGGAGGCGGCGTGGAGCTGGGGCTGGCCGGGCAAGCGGAGGCGCTGGCGAGGGGAGAGATCTCCTCGAGTGAGCTGGTGGAGGAGAGCCTGGAGGCCATCGGCCGGGGCGAGGCGCTCGGCGCGTTCCGGGTGGTGCGGGCCGAGGCGGCCGCGCAGGAGGCGCTGGAGGCCGACAAGCGGCTGGCGGAGGGGGAGCGGCTGCCGCTGCTCGGGGTGCCCGTCGCCATCAAGGACGACACGGACATCGCGGGGGAGACCACGCCCTTCGCGGTGGCGGGGGACCACCGGCCGGTGGCGCGGGACGGGGAGGTCGTGCGCAAGCTGCGGGCGGCCGGGGCCGTCATCGTGGGGAAGACGACGACCTGCGAGCTCGGGTTGTGGCCGTTCAGCGAGTCGCGGGAGTACGGGATCGCGAGGAACCCGTGGAATCCCGACTACTCGCCGGGCGGGTCGTCGGGCGGGTCGGCGGCGGCCGTGGCGGCGGGCATGGTCGCGGCGGCGGTCGGGTCCGACGGGGCGGGGTCGATCCGCATCCCGGCGGCGTGGACGGGCCTGGTGGGCATCAAGCCCCAGCGCGGCCGGGTCTCCGGGCACCCGCACACCGATCCGTTCAACGGGATCACCGTGTGGGGGCCGCTCGCGCGCACCGTGGGGGACGCGGCCCTGCTGCTCGACGTGCTGACCGGCAGCCACGCCGAGGACGTCTACCGGCTCGACGCGCCGATCACCCCGTTCGCCGAGGCGGCGAGGCGGGAGCCGGGCAGGCTGCGGATCGCCGTCTCCTACCGGACGGCCCTCGGGGTCAGCGGGAGGCTCGACCCGCAGATCCGGGCCGCCGTCGAGCGGCTCGCGCGGAGGCTGACCGACCTCGGGCACAAGGTGTTCCCGGCCGACCCCGACTACGGGCCGACGGCGCTCGGGCTGGTGCCGCGCGGGACGGCCGGGGTCGCCGACTGGCTGGACTCCCTGCCGAACCCGCGGCCCGACCCGAGGACGGAGGCCGAGGCGCGGCTGGGGAGGGTCCTCGGGAGGCGGCTGCTGCCCCTGGCCAAGCGGCTGGACCCGTATCTGCGGAGGCGGGTCGGGCGCATCTTCCAGATCGCGGACGTGGTGCTGACGCCCACGACGGCGCAGCCGCCGCTGCGGGTCGGGGCCTTCGACGGGGCCGGCTACCACCGGACGCAGTCGGGGGTCGCGGCCGCGTGCCCTTACGCGTGGACGTGGAACGTGCTGGGATGGCCCGGAGTGAACGTCCCCGCGGGGTTCACCAGGAACGGGCTGCCCCTCGGCGCCCAGTTGCTCGGGCACGACTCCGACGAGGCGACGCTCATCTCGCTCGCGGCGCAGCTGGAGTCGGTCGAAGGGTGGGCCGGGCTGCGCCCCTAGACGCGTGACGGGCCGCCGGTGCGGGGGTCCAAGCCGGTACCGGCGGCCCGTCGCGTTCAGTAGCCGGCGCCGGTGAGCATGCCGCCGTCGACGAGGACCTCGCTGCCGGTGCAGTAGGTCGAGTCGTCCGAGGCGAGGAAGACGACCAGTCCGGTGATCTCCTGCGCCTTGCCCATGCGGCCGAGGGGGAGCGCCTTCATGAACGCGTCGGCGCTGGCGGCCGTGGCGGAGACGATGTCGTCCTGCATGGTCAGGGGCGTCAGCACCCCGCCGGGGTGGATGGAGTTCACGCGGATGCCGTACTGGCCGAGCTCGCGGGCGGCGGACTTGGTCAGCCCGCGGACGCCGAACTTGCTGGCGCTGTAGGCGGCGAGGCCGGCGGCGCCGATGAAGCCCTCGGTCGAGGACACGTTCACGATCGAGCCGCCGCCCGCCGCGCGCATCGGGGCGGTCACCGTCTTCACCCCGAGCCACTGGCCGACCAGGTTCACGTCCAGGATCTGGCGGAACTCCTCGACGGCCATGTTCTCGATGGTCTTGTGCCGGAGGATCCCGGCATTGTTGACCAGGACGTTCAGCGCACCGAAGGTCTCGGTGGCGGTCTGGACGGCCCGCTGCCAGTCCTCCTCGCGGGACACGTCCATCCGGACGAAGCGGGCGCCGTCCCCGAGGTCGGCGGCCAGCTTGGCGCCCTCCTCCTCCAGGACGTCGCCGAAGACCACCCTGGCGCCCTCGTCCAGGAACCGCCGGACGTGCGCCTTGCCCATGCCGCGCGCGCCGCCGGTGATCAGCGCCACCTTGCCGTCAAGCTGCCCCATCAACGCTCCTCGTCGCCCGTTGCCTCCCGGTCAACCTAGCGAACGCTTGGTCAACTGAACAAGGCGGCCCCTAGCCGGCGCGCAGCCCGCCGAACATCAGCGTGAGCATCCGGTCGGCGTACGCGCCGGGGTCGGGGGTGCGCTCGGACGCGACGCCGATCGCGTTCGCGAGCCGCAGCAGGTCGCCGGGATCGATCTCGGCGCGGACGGAGCCGGCCCGCTGCGCCCGCTCCAGCAGCCGGCCGAGCGCGGTGCGGATGGCGTCGGCCGCGGCGCCGAGCCCGGTGGCCGCCCACTCGGGCCCCATCGCCTCGATGATCACGGTGCAGGTGCCGCGCGGGGTCGAGGCGCCCGCGAGGTAGGTGCGCAGCCAGCGGGCGAGCGCCGCCTCCGGGTCCGGTTCGGCCAGCAGCGCGTCGGCGTGCCCGAGCAGGCCGTCGATCCGCTCGCGCAGGACGGCGTGCAGCAGCGCGTCCCGGGTGGGGAAGTGCCGGTAGAGCGTCCCCGACCCGACGCCCGCCCGCCTCGCGATCTCGTCGAGGGACGCGCCCGTGCCGTGCTCGGTGAAGGCGGTGCGAGCCGTCGTGACGAGTCGCTCGTAGTTGCGGCGGGCGTCGGCCCGCATCGGCCGGGTCTCCATGGGCACCGTCCAGCGGTCGCGGGCGGCCTGACGCGGCCCCCCGGCCTGCTTCTTTCGACGAGCCTGCCATTGTCCAGGGCGGATGCGCTACCCGGAGCGCGCGGCGAGTGCGTCGCGGGACAGCCGGTCGGCCCTGCGCGTCGTCTCCGGCAGCCGGTACTCGGGCGTCAGGGCGAGGACGGTGCGGCACGCGGCGTCGAGGCCGGTGCGGTGGCCGACGGACACGAACACCGGCTTCACGCCGTCGCGGGTCCGCAGCACCCGCCCGACGGTCTCGCCGCCGTCCAGCAGCGGGCTCGCGTCGCCGCGCCGCGGGCCCGGCTGCTCGTACGTCCCGACGAACGCGGTCTTGCCGACGCCGACGGACGGCAGTCCGGTCAGCACGCCGAGGTGGCACGCGAGGCCGAAGCGGCGCGGGTGCGCGATCCCGAAGCCGTCGCAGACGAGCAGGTCGGGCGTGGTCTCCAGGGCGCGGAGCGCGTCGAGCAGCGTGGGCAGCTCCCGGAACGCGAACAGGCCCGGGACGTAGGGGAACGCCGCCGTTCCGACGGCGACCGACTCCTCGACGACCTCCAGCGTCGCGGCGTCCAGGACGACCACGGCGGCGGCCAGCCGGTCGCCCGCGCCGCAGCCGTCGCCCGCGTAGGAGACGTCCAGGCCGGCGACGGTGCGCGGCGCGGCCGGGCCCGGGACGTCGAGTTCGAGCATCGGACGCAGCCGGTCCTGGATCGCCTCGGCCTCCCGTGGCGTGGACGGCCAGGGATGCAGATCGCGTACGTCCATGGCAGGACGCTACCGCTCTTGCGCGGCGGCGCCCGCGGCCGTCATGCGGACCCTGCGCCCGCACGACCGGATCATGATGGGGACGAGCCAGGCCCTG
>NZ_JBEZJP010000485.1:0-5675 GCF_040653175.1 Actinomadura sp. NPDC048032 | reverse complement strand
GTTCCTTTGTCAGCGGACTGTCGGCGTGCAGCCTCAATCGCCGTCTCAGCCGGCAGTTCGAGCATCTTCAGCTTCGATCACCCGTTTCATCCCTCCAGCACCGCCTTCCATCCATTTACGAAGGGGGCCGGTTGTATCGCGGGCGTATCGAAAAACGCATATGCCACCGCAACGCTCTTCCGTCTTGGGTGGGGGCTTGGACCACACCGGTCTGTGCCGAGCGCATGGCGCTCGGGCGGAAAGTGATTACGGAAGAGGAGAAGGCGTGGCTGGTGACGGGAGCTGGGATCGGCGTTCGCTTCTGCGGGGCGCGGCTGTGGTGGCCGGTGCCGCCGCGGCCACACCGCTGCTCGGCAAGACGGCTAGGGCGCACGCCGACGGCAGTGACGCGGACGCGTTGTTCAAGGCTGGGAAGTTCGAGGAGGCCGCCCGCGCGTACGAGGAGATCCTGAAGAAGGACCCAACGAACCTGCACGCTGCACGCCAGCGCGGCTACATCGGGCTACTGGCCAACAAGTTCCCCGACGCGGAGAAGTACCTCACGATGGCCCTCAGACTGGCGCCCGACGACAAGGAGACCAACCAGCTCCTGGGCGACTGCTACATCAGGCAGGACAAATTCTCCCTCTCCGTGCCCCGTTGGCGAGCGGGCGGCGAGGAAGGATACGCCAAATGGTTCGCGGCGATCCGCGGCGAGGCCTACCAGATTCACGGCGACATCGGCCGCGTGCCATGGAGGCAGATGGACCCGGAACCGCTGGTAGAGGTCTCCGTCAACGGCGGACCGCCGAAGAAGCTCAGTTTCTACACCGGCGCCCCGAATCTGAGCCTGACCGCGTCGGCGGCGAAGGAAGCCGGCCTGAGCCCCGTGTACGCGGAAAAGACCGACTTCGAAGGCACCGGCATATGGGTGTACTACGGGGTGCTGGACTCCTTCAACCTGGGCGGCCTCGAACTGCGCAACGTCCCGGTGGGCTGGTCGTCGACGGAGTCGGGCGGAGATGTCAGTACCGGCAACGACGGCCTGATCGGCACGTGGATCTTCTACCACCTGCTGACCACCTTCGACTACGCGGGCCGCTCACTGATCCTGCGCCGACCGACCCCCGAAGCGGTCGCCGAGGCCACACGGGCGGGCACCAAGCCCCTGCCGCTCTGGCTCTCCCGTGACCACGATCTCAGCAGCACGGGCAGCATCGCCGGCTCCGGCCCTCGGGTGATGGGCGTGAACTTCGGCGGAATCGGCGAGATCGCCGTGGGCATGCCCGGGGAGGTGGCCAAGCAGTTGGGGGTCCGCACCGACTACGACCGCCCCATCGAGACCTTCGCCCACAGCCACCCGACCACCACCTACCCCTGCTACCCGAAGGAGGTCCGCCTCGGCGACGCCGTCGCCAACGACATCTACTGCGAAGCCGACCCGAACATGCCGGTCAACGTGGGCTGGCCCTACGGATCAGGGATCGACGCGATAGGCCACTTCGCCCACAGCTTCTGGAAGCCCTACAACATCACCCTCGACTTCACCAACATGAAGCTCCACCTCGCCCACGGCAAAGCCGCCTGATCACTGCCGAGGCAGGTTCCCTCCGGTCAGTGCAGCGCGCAAGGGCAAAGCGCTCAGCCTCAACACCGGTCGCCTCGATGTCGTTGAAGCACGACGAGGACGCGATCGCCTGATACCCCTTCTCGGTCGACTACCGCACAGCGAAGTGGCCGTACGCCGCGCCCAACCATCGGCGCGGCATCGCTGAGGCCCTGACGGACACGACAGAAGTGCTGCTCACCACGTCCAAAGGTGCCCCGGCGGGGACGCTCCTTCGTGAGGCCCCGCCGGGCTAGGCGTACAGCAGACTTCACCGCAAGGGAGGCGAACCGCCTGAGCATCTACTCCCCGCGCTGCACTGGCTGGACCGGAACACGCTCGACCTACGGGAACTGGCGCCGAATCGGCAAGGCCCGCAGATCGCACTCCAGGTGCTCGACCGACTCAGCAGGAAGCAAGACGGGCCATGCGCCACCGGCAGTACGGCGACCAGGAAGCAGGCGACGTTCAACAACGCCATGGAGCACGCCTGTCAGCGGCGCATTCTGCCGATCAACCCGCTGCCCCTGGTCAACTGGACCTGCCCTCGCGTGGCGCGACGCTAGACCTGCGCGTGATCGCCAAGCCGAGACGCCATACGCCCGGCGACACGCCGCCGTGTCCACATGGCGTGGGGCCGGGGTGCCGTCGGCTCAGGTGGCCGAGTCGGCCGGGCGCAGCGACGCCGTCCTGCTGCGGGTGTACGCCAAGTCCATGACCGGACAGGAGGACGACGCCAAGCGGCGAATTGCGGCTGTTCTCTGGTGGGCGTGGTGGGCCGCTCTCGAAGAGCGTGTACGGGCGCGTCTGGCAGCTCGCCCGCGGCACGGCGCTCACGCCCACACAGGTGGCCTCTCCTCTGGCCGGGCGGCCCTACGACCTCCGCCATAGCGGCGTCACGCTCGCCCTCACCGCCGGCGTCCCGGCGCCCGAGGTCGCCCGCCACACCGGTCACGGCGTCGACGTCCTGCTACGGGTCTACGCCGG
Organism: Actinomadura sp. NPDC048032; assembly: GCF_040653175.1. Lineage (NCBI taxonomy): Bacteria > Bacillati > Actinomycetota > Actinomycetes > Streptosporangiales > Thermomonosporaceae > Actinomadura > Actinomadura sp. NPDC048032. The sequence continues at coordinate 3,103 of NZ_JBEZJP010000485.1, read as the reverse complement.
GCGCATCGACGGCCACGAGCACATGGGAAACGGCCGTATCGAGGACGCGCTCAGGGACGGCGACTAGCTAGGAGTGCGAGGCCCGCCAGGACGACCGGAGGGGACCGGCGAGGTCATCGACAACGGTGAGCTGCGCGGGGACGTTCTGGCCGTCCTGTGCCAGATGGCTCAGTTGCAGCGCTGGTGTTTGGGCGTGAGGTGTTCGGGTTGGGGTCCCCGCCGTGCGGTCCTAGGGCCCTAGGGCCCTAGTTGAGGGTTCGGAGGCTTTTTAGCCTCATCGGCAAGACAGCGGATGCGACATCGGTCAGAAGGCATCCAACAGCGAGGCTCGGATCCCTACCGGAAGGCTGAAGATGTCCAGCAAGCTCCCCCTCAAGGTGCCCGTCGCTCTCAGTGCGCTCGCTTTCGCGAGTGCCGCGCTCCCGGCCGGTCCGGTGCACGCCGATCCGCCGAATGAGGCGATTCCCATCGCCCTCGATCAGGTGGACGACTATGTGAAGTTCACCGAGGACGACAACACGGTGATCTCCGATCACGCCAAGGCCCTCATCGACGCCGCGCCGAGCGGGGCGACGATCCGGCTCCCGCTGTACTACTTCAGCCAGAACAAGATCGTGACCTCCCTCAGCAGGGCGAAGGGGCGGGGCGTCAAGGTCAGGGTCGTCATCAACGGCAGCGAGATCGGCATGCCGCAGTACCGGGAGCTGACGGCGGCGTTCGCCGACTCGCCCAATGCGGTGCGGACGTGCGGGCGGCGGGTCACGGACGGCGCCGGCGGGTTCCCGAAGCAGAGCGGGCGCTACATATCCACTCGCGGATGCGCCGCCAACCGGAAGGTCGGCGACAACTACTCGCGCATGCACAACAAGTTCATGACGATCGACAAGGTCGCGAAGAAGGGGGGAGGCGTCGCGCGGAACGTCGTTTACGTGGCGTCCGCCAATCTGCACGAGTGGACCTCGTACGAAAGTGCCATCACGGTGCGGGACGCCGGGCTGTACAGGTTCTACAGCAGATACTTCGACGACATGTACCGTCTCGCGAACAGATCGGGGCGGCTCGACAACTACGGATCGAGTCACGTGTACAAGCCGTCCGGCGGGAAGTATCAGGTCTACACGTTCCCTCGGAGGGAGGCCGCCGGGAAAGCGCGCACGAGTGCGTCCAACGATCCGGTCGTGGCGGACGTGAAGGCGGCGAGGTGCTCGCGCAGTGCCAGCGACGACGTCATCAACGTGGCGAACGTCAGGGTCGTCCGGATGGCGGTGGCCAACGCGCTCATCGATGCTGGGAAGCGCGGCTGTACGGTCCGAGTGCTCACCGGGGACATCGCCTATGAGGACGGTGGGGCGGAGCTGATCTACGCGGCGGTCAACAAGCTCGCGTACAGCTCCTACATCGAGGGCGGCGTCAGGTACTGCGGGCCGGTGAACAACATCTCGTGGATGCACGAGAAGTTCATGCAGATCAGTAAGGGCACGTCGTCCGGCCTGTACGTGGGCAGCCACAACCTCACCGTCCAGGCACTGCGCCAGCAGGACGAGAACATCCTCCGCGTGCGGAACGCCACGCTGTACGCAGCCTACACCGGGCGTTTCGACTCGCTCCACACCTACTGCTCGCAGTGGAAGCCGAAGGTGCCTCCTCACACGGGCCCGGGCGACAACGCGGTCGAGGACGTCGACTAGAGGACGCTCGGACGGCCGTGTTCCGTGCACACCCGGCAATGGCCGGTAGGAGCAGGGAGCTACCGGGAACCAACGAGAACGGCCCCTGACAGCGTTCTAGCTGTTCAGGGGCCGTTCTACGTGGTGGTGGCGGGTGCAGGGTTCGAACCTGCGTAGGCTAAGCCGACGGATTTACAGTCCCACCGCCTAACTCCCCTGACCTGCCACTTCTCTCTCAGGCCACCGAACTTCGGCCCCCATTCGGCACACGAGTTAGCTGGCGGCAGGGACGAGCTTCTGGACGAACGATCGGAAGTCTGCCGCCAGCCAGAGTTCAGTTTCTAGATCGGCGTCGATCCAGGCGACAGACGGCTCGCTCTGTGCCCGCTTGCGCGGTAGTCCAGCGCTATCCAGTAGTGCCCATCACCTGACAGGGGAACGGTTGGGGACGGCAAGTCCCACTCCTGGACCAGGTACGGGGTGTCGAGGAGGGACAACGTGCCTTCACGGCGACCGATTCCGAACAGTTCGGCCAAGGGGACGTGAGTGGGACTCCATGAGTTGGGCTGGTCGGTCGGGAGGGCGTTCCAGGCGTCGGCCACCGGGCCACCGTTCTGGACTCCCAGGAGATCAAGCAGAGCCTGGGGAAGCCTCACCCCAAGCAAGTCCTCGGCCTCCTCGATCGCCCCCGCCACCAAGGGCGGCTGAACACCGTGGTCACCAGTCCCCCAGAACGAGGCTTTGACATCTCCGAACGGGGCCATGAGCGCGGATTCTACGAGTCCGCCGCCACGGCCGGCCGCACTCCACCAACTGCCGTCTGTTACAAGCGAGATCAGAACCGTCCAGGCATGTCCCCCCGTGCCCCCTGACCAGCGCCGCAACCTCCCAGATGTCCACACCCGTCCAAGATCATCCGATCCCGTTGTTAGCACGATCGTTAGCGCCCACGCCCGTCCCGGAGGGTGCGCCCGCGCGAACGACGAGACGCTGTGACAGACAGCTTCGCGCGGGCGTACCCTCCGGCCCGCGGGGGGCTGGGGGCCGCGAGGCCCCCGCTTCGCGCTCGCCAAGCCTTGCTCCTCGATGGCGAGTACGGATCACCAGCACGCTCCAGACTGCGACCGGCTTCGGCCGCTGTCTACTTAGCACGCCTCCGACACTCCTACCCCAGCCGCACTATCCTGTGTCCACATCCGGAAACTCCAAGCACCGCCCAGGCCACGGAATGTAGCGTGAAATCAAGCAGGCTGTGAACTAGCCTGCGACTGCATCGGTACTACATGATCAGAGGCATGGCTGTTCCCGCGAGCTACCAAGTTCAGGACCTCCCGCTGCAGTGGCGCTCTGCTCCGCGCCTCTGGGGTCATCCTCTGCACAGTTTGTGCAGCTATTTCGCGATGTTCCCACCGCAACTGGCGCACTTCTTCATCGAC
>NZ_JBEZJP010000484.1:0-5715 GCF_040653175.1 Actinomadura sp. NPDC048032 | reverse complement strand
GGCCGCGCAGCGCGAGGCGGCGTGCGCTGCATGGGCACGCCGGCACAGCCGGGCGGCGAGCGCCGCCGGGCAGGGGCCTGCTCGCCTGACCGGCCGGCTCCGCGCGACCTGGTCCTGGACGCGGTCGTCGGGGGCCTCGCCGCGCCGCTCCATCCGCACGAGGATCTGGTGCGCGAGCCGCTGCGCGAACGCGGCGCGCCCGCTGCCGTACCGGGTGGTGCCGCGCAGCGCGGCGGCGATCTCGCGGATCTCGTGGTCGGCGAGCCGGTAGCGCGCCGCGCCCCGCGTGACGACGAGCCCCTCCTCCGGCTTGCGGACGTGCAGCCACAGCGCCCGGCGCAGCACGTCGGCCATCCGGGCGTCGCCCTTGAGGGCGGCCGCGGCCGCGGGCTCGTCGCCGAGCGGCGGGCCGAGCAGGTCGTCGATCGTGGCCTGCTCCACCCGGACCTCGCCGAGCGCGGGCAGCACCGCCGAGATGTAGGCGAGGAAGGCGCGGTTCGGCCCGACGATCAGCACGCCGGACCGCGACAGCCGCTCCCGGTGCGTGAACAGCAGGTAGGCGGCGCGGTGCAGGCCGACGGCCGTCTTGCCGGTGCCGGGCGCGCCCTGGACGCAGACGCTCAGCGGCAGTTCGGCGCGGACGATCTCGTCCTGCTCGGGCTGGATCGTGGCGACGATGTCGCGCATCGGGCCGGTCCGGGGGCGCTCGATCTCCTCGGTCAGGATCCTGGACGGGCCCGCCCCCGGCCGTGGGTCGCCGCCGTCGAGGGGCTCGTCCTCGAACGCGGTCAGCTCGCCGGCCGAGAACCCGAAGCGCCGCCGCAGCCGCCAGCCCATCGGGTCCGCGGGCCCGGCCTGGTAGAAGGCCCGGGAGACGGGGGCGCGCCAGTCCAGCACGAGGGGGCGTCCCTCCTCGCCGTCGTGGACGTGCCGCCGTCCCACGTACATGACGGCGGGCAGGTCGGGGCCGGCCGCGCCGTCGCGGTCCATGCGGCCGAAGAACAGCGGGGTGTCGGGGTGGTCGGCGAGCGCCTCGACCCGCTGGTCGAGCAGCGACTCCAGGAACTGCCTGGAGACCCAGTCGGCGGCGACGTCGGCGGAGAGGCTCGCGGCGTGCTCGCGCATCCGGCGCAGGGCGGCGCGGGACTCGGCGAGGTGGGCGCGTTCGGCCGCCAGGACCGCGGGTTCGGAAGGGTCGGCGGACTCGGCGGGCATGCGGACAGACCTCCGGCTGCGAGAGTGGCGAGGGGGGCGAAACCCACTACCTTACCGACACGGCACGGGCGCCGCCGGACATTCCGGCGCACCGCCCTCGGGGGGCGTCGGCGCTGCGCCTTGCCGGTGGGGGCGGGCTGTGTGACGTTGGTCCGCATGGCGACTCTCACCGGACGGTCCGCTTTGGTCACGGGAGCCTCGTCGGGCATCGGCGCCGTGGTGGCGGAGGCGCTCGCCGCCGCCGGCGCGCGCGTCGGCCTGGTGGCGCGGCGCAAGGACAGGCTCTCGGAGGTGCTCTCCCGGTGCCGCGAGCACGCCCCTGACTCGGCGATGTGGGCGGCCGACCTCGCCGACCCCGACGCGGTCGCCGACCTCGCCGCCGAGGCCGAGCGCGAGCTCGGCGGCGTCGACGTGCTGGTCAACAACGCGGGGATGCCGAAGCGGCGCCGCGTCCAGGACCTGTCCCCCGCCGAGGCCGACGAGGTGATGCGCCTCAACTACCTGTCCCCCGTGCGGCTCACGCTGGCGCTGCTGCCCGGCATGGTCGCGCGCGGGCGCGGGCACCTGGTGGCGGTGGGCTCGGTCGCGGCGCGGCTCGGCCCGCCGCACGAGGCCGCCTACTCCGCGTCCAAGGCGGCGCTCACGGCGTTCTGGGAGAGCATGGCGGTCGACCTGGACGGCACGGGCGTGCTGGCCCACGTGATCCAGCCCGCGCTCATCGCCGGGACCGAGCTGTTCGCCCTTCCCGGCAACGAGCCGCCGCTCAGCGACCTGTCGGAGGCGCTGCCCCCGCAGGAGGTGGCCGCGGCCGTCCTGGAGGTCCTGGAGAGCGGGCGGTTCGAGCGGTACGTGCCGGACTGGTTCGGCGAGATGGCCTCCGGCAAGGCCGCCGACGTCGAGGCGTTCGTCGCCGGGGTGAAGGAGTGGACGCGCGACCGGCTCGGTCCCCCGGCGACCTGACCGCCGCCGGCCTCCCGCCGGTCCGTTGCCGCCGCCCGCGCTCCTCAGTAGGGTGTGGATCCGCCAGTGATCCACATCACACGAGGCGCGGAGGGCGGAGGCCATGGCCGCTGCGGAGGGCCTGCGGGTGCGGGACGTGACGGTCCGTTTCGGCGCGCTGACGGCGGTCGACGGGGCGGGACTGACCGCTCCGCCCGGAACGGTCACCGGCCTGGTCGGCCCGAGCGGCGCCGGGAAGACGACGCTGTGCGACGTGATCACGGGGCTGCGGCGCCCGGCGGCGGGCGCGGTCCTGCTGGACGACGCCGACCTGACGCGCAGCGCGGCCCGTGAGCGGGCCCGGCGCGGCATCGCCCGCACGTTCCAGCGGGAGGGCGCGGCGGGGCCGGCGACCGTCCGGGAGGCCGTCCGGGCCGCCGCGGCCCGGCACGCGATGACCCGCGAGCAGCCGGGCCGCACGGCGCGGGAGCGGTGGCGGCGCCGTCTCGAGGCGCGCCGCGACGCGGGCGCCGTCGCCGACGCCCTGCTCGCCCGGGTCGGCATCCAGGCCCACGCCGGGAGGGCGGTCCGGGACGCGCCGCCCGGCGTCGCCGGGTTGACGGACCTGGCGCGGGCACTGGCCGCCGAACCCGCCGTGCTCGTGCTGGACGAGCCGTGGGCGGGCCTTCCGGTGCGGCACGCGCGGGCGCTGGAGGTCCTGCTGCGCGACCTGGCCGGAGAGGGGCTGGCGGTGCTGGTCGTCGAGGACGAGATCGAGCCCGTGCTCGGCGTCTGCGACGTCCTGCACGTCCTGGACGACGGCAAGGTGATCGCCGCCGGGCCCCCGGCGGAGGTGCGGGCCGATCCCCGCGTGCGGGACGCCTACCGCGCCGGGCCGCGCCTCACCACGTGTCGATCCAGGGGCGGGGACGGTCGCCGGGCGGCGGGGCGGCGGCCAGCGCCGCGGTGATCCAGCGCCGCGTGTCGGCCGGGTCGATCACGTCGTCCAGCTCGAACACGGTGGCCGCGTGGAGCGCCCTGCCGTGCTCGTAGGCCGCGGCGACCATCTCCTCGAACATCGCGCGCGGGTCGTCGGCGGCCTCCAGCTCCTTGCGGAACCCGAGCCGGACGGCGCCCTCCAGCCCCATGCCGCCGATCTCGCCGGTGGGCCAGGCGAGGGTCGCGAGCGGCGCCCTGAACCCGCCGCCCGCCATGGCCTGCGCACCGAGCCCGTACCCCTTGCGCAGCACGATCGTGACGATCGGGACGCGCAGGTTGGCGCCGATGACGAACAGGCGGCTGAAGTGCCGGACGGTGGCGGTCCGCTCGGCGTCCGGGCCGACCATGAAGCCGGGGGTGTCGCACAGCGACACCACCGGCAGGCCGTGCGCGTCGCACAGCTGCAGGAACCGGGCGGCCTTGTCCGCGGCGTCGCGGTCGATGGCGCCGCCGAGGTGCGCGGGGTTGCTGGCGATCAGGCCCGTCGGGCGGCCCTCGATCCGGACCAGCGCGGTGATGATCCCGACCCCGAACGCGCGGCGCAGCTCCAGCACCGACCCGGTGTCGGCGAGGTGCGCGACGACCCGGCGGACGTCGTAGGCGCGCAGCCGGTTCTCCGGGACGAGGTGCCGCAGGACGCGCTGGTCGTCGCAGGCCCAGCCGTCCGACGGGCCCCGGAAGTAGGACAGGTAGCGGCGGGCCGCCCGGACCGCCTCGGCCTCGTCGTCCACCACGAGGTCGATGACGCCGTTCGGTTCCTGGTCGCCGACCGGGCCGATCTCCTCGGGCGTGAAGACGCCGAGGCCGCCTCCCTCGATCATGGCGGGGCCGCCCATGCCGATGTTGGCGTCCCGGGTGGCGATGATGACGTCGCAGCAGCCGAGCAGGGCCGCGTTCCCGGCGAAGCAGCGCCCGCTCGCGACACCGACGGACGGGACGGCGCCGCTGAGCCGCCCCATGGCGTGGAACGTGGTGACGTCCAGGCCGGAGACGGTCGTGGTGTCGGTGTCGCCGGGGCGTCCCCCGCCGCCCTCGGCGAACAGCACCAGCGGCAGGCGGCGGCGGTGGGCGATGTCGAGCATGCGGTCGGTCTTGCGGTGGTTCAGGTGGCCCTGCGTCCCGGCGAGGACCGTGTAGTCGTAGGACAGGACGACGGCCTGCGCGCCGTCGACGTCCCCGATGCCGCAGACCATGCCGTCGGCGGGGGTGCGCTCGATGAGGTCGTCGAGGGAGCGGCGCCGCCGCTGCGCGGCGATGACGAGGGCGCCGTACTCGGTGAACGTCCCGGCGTCGCACAGGTCGTCGATGTTCTCCCGCGCGGTGCGGCGGCCGCGCGCGTGCCGCCGGGCCACCGCCTCGGGGCGGGCCGCGTCGAGCCCGCTCTCGTGCCGGCGCAGCGTCTCGGCGAGGTCGGCGCGGATCAGGTCGAGATCGGCCGCCTCGTCCTCGGCGGCGTGCTCGCCGCCCCCCTCGGCGGGCTCGGTGAACAGCAGCGGCGCGCCCTCGGCGACGGTGTCGCCGGGCGCGGCGGCCAGGGCCCGCACGACGCCCGCCTCTCCGGCGCGGACGACGTGCTCCATCTTCATCGCTTCGAGGACCAGCAGCGGCGCCCCGGCCCCGACGAGGTCGCCCTCGGCCACCTCGACGCTCACGACCGTCCCCTGCGTGGGCGCGGGGACGGCGACCGTGCCGGGCGGCGCGTCCGGGCCGGCCGCGGGCTCCGGCCCGGCGGTGCGCGGGGCCGTCTCGACGTAGTACCGGCGATGCTCGCTCGCCAGCAGCTCGGGCAGGTGGTCGTCGATGAAGGACGTGCGCGCGCCGCCGGCCGTGAAGCCGGGATGGCGCAGCACGCCCTGCAGCAGCGGGATGCTCGTCGCCACGCCCGCGATCTCGAACTCGCCGAGGGCGCCGTGCGCGCGGGCGGCGGCGGACGGCAGGTCCTCCGCGCGGGCGACGACCTTGGCCAGCAGCGGGTCGTAGCGCGGGCTCGCGCGGTGGCCGGCGTACCCGTGGGTGTCGACGCGGACCCCGGGACCGGACGGCGGCGCGAACGCGGTGAGCGTCCCGGCGCTCGGGCGCGGCGCGCCGTCCGCGCCGATCGTCTCGGCGTTGACCCGCACCTGGACGGCGCAGCCGGAGGCCCGCGGCGGCGCGGCCAGGCCGACTCCGGCGAGGTCCTCCCCCAGCGCCAGCCTGATCTGCGCCTTCACCAGGTCGACGCCGGTGATCTCCTCGGTCACGGTGTGCTCGACCTGGAGCCGGGGGTTGGCCTCCAGGAACCAGAACTCCTCGCCGTCGACGAGGAACTCGAAGGTGCCGAGGCTCTCGTAGCGGACCGAGGCGGCCATGCGGAGGGCGGCGTCCAGCAGCGCGTCCCTGACGCCCGCGGGCAGCGCGGGCGCGGGGGCGATCTCGATCAGCTTCTGGTGGCGGCGCTGGACGCTGCAGTCGCGCTCCCACAGGTGGGTCACGGCGCCGGAGCCGTCGCCCGCCTCGTGCTCCGGCTCCCGCTGTCCCGGTGACTCAGCGGAACGCGTGGACGTTCTCCCCGGCCCACTGCGC
>NZ_JBEZJP010000483.1:0-5716 GCF_040653175.1 Actinomadura sp. NPDC048032 | reverse complement strand
GTGATCCCGCGTCCGCGCGGCCGTTTCGGCGCGAGGACCGGTGCAAGGGGAGAGATGTTCAAACGGCGCAGGCTCATGATCCAGATGAAGACCGCGGAGCAGGTCGAGCTGATGCGCGCGGCGGGTCTGCTCGTCGGCCGGACGCTGGAGCTGCTGCGCGCGGCCGCCGAGCCCGGCCTGAGCACGCTGGACCTGGACGCGCTCGCCGAGGAGCACATCCGCGACAACGGCGGCGTCCCGTCGTTCAAGGGCTACCACGGCTTCACGGGGACGATCTGCGCGTCGGTCAACGAGGAGATCGTGCACGGCATCCCGCGGGCGGACAAGATCCTGCGCGAGGGCGACGTGCTGTCCATCGACTGCGGCGCGATCGTGGAGGGCTGGCACGGCGACGCGGCGATCACGGTCCCGGTGGGGGAGATCACCGACGAGGAGCGGCGGTTGCTGGAGGTCGCGGAGGAGTCCCTGTGGCGCGGCCTCGCGGCCGGGCGCGCCGGCGCCCGCCTCACGGACATCTCCCATGCGATCGAGTCCCACATCCGCTCTCAGGGGCGCTACGGCATCGTCGAGGGCTACGGCGGGCACGGCATCGGGACCGAGATGCACATGGACCCGCTGATCCCCAACCACGGCGCGCCCGGGCACGGGCCCGTCCTGGAGCCGGGCATGTGCTTCGCGGTGGAGCCGATGGTGAACCTCGGCACGAAGGAGACCGTCGAGCTCGACGACGGCTGGACGGTCGTGACGACCGACGGGCGCTCCTCGGCGCACTTCGAGCACACGTTCGCGGTCACGGCGGACGGCCCCCGCGTCCTGACGGCGCTCGACGAAGGCCGGGACCGGTTCGCGAAGCTCGGATCCGCGCCGCAGAATGGAGAGTGAAGGCAGGTCCTGAGGAGCGGAGGAGCGATGGCGCCGAACCCTGAGATCCGGGCGTCGGACGCCGACCGCGACCGGGTGGCCGCGAGTCTGCGCGAGCACTGCGCGGAGGGCCGGATCACGATGGACGAGCTGCAGGAGCGGCTGGACGCGGTCTACGGCGCCAAGACGCTCGGGCAGCTCCAGGAGGTCACGTCCGACCTGCCCGAGGAGGACCTGTACCAGCTCCCGGTCCCCGCGACGCAGAGCAAGGGCACCGCGTCGCCGGCGCGGCGGCCGTCGGGCGACCTCGGACCGCAGCGGATGGCGGCGATGTGGGGCGCCTGGGCGACGGTCAGCGCGATCAACCTGACGGTGTGGCTGATCATCCTGGTGACGTCGGGCGCGGTCTACCCGTGGTGGATCTGGGTGGCGGCCCCGTGGGGCGCCGTCCTGCTGATGCGCACGGTCTTCGGCGGGCGCCAGGACGACCGCTGACGCGCCCGTCCGGCAGGGGCCGGGCCGGCGTGCCCGGTGCCGCCCGGCGGGGTCACTCCACGTCCATCAGGGGCCTGTAGTTCCCGGTCGGGGCGAAGTGGGTGGTGGCGGTGCCGTCCTCGCCGACGAGGTGCAGGGCGAACCCTGCGGGCTCCCCGGTGACGGCGGCGCGGCCCCGCTGGGTGAGGTCGAGGAACAGCTGCCGGTAGGTGCTCGGGCAGGTGGTGCAGACCCGTCCCGCCAGCGATCCGACCGTCGCCCGGTGCGCGTGCCCGGAGATCACCCGGACGACCTGCGGGTGCCGGGAGATCACGGCCGCGAACCCGGCGGGGTCGACGAACCGCAGGTCGTCGATGAACCGCATCCCGATCGGATACGGCGGGTGGTGGGTGGCGATGACGGTCGGGACGCCGGGCGCGGCGCTCAGCGTCTCCTCCAGCCAGGCGAGCCTCTCCTCGCTCATGTGCCCGTGGGGGTGGCCGTCGACGGTCGTGTCGCAGCAGACCAGGCGCACGCCGGCCACGTCGACGGCGTACTGGACGGGCGCCCCGGGCCCGGTTCCCGTCGCCGCGACCGCCGGATGGTCGGCGAACGTCCGGCGCATCTCGTCGCGGTCGTCGTGGTTGCCGCACATCGGGTAGACGGCCATCGGCAGCGGCGACAGCAGCGCGTGCAGCCGGGCGTACTCGGAGGGCAGGCCGCGGTCGGCGAGGTCCCCGGTGAGCACGACGGCGTCGGGCCGCGCGGGCAGCGACAGCAGGCTCGACACGGCGGCCCGCAGCGCGCGGACCGGCCCCGAGTCGTCGTCCATCCCGCCGTTGCGTCCGGCCGCCAGATGGATGTCGCTCAGCTGCGCGATGATCGCCATCGATCCCCTCCCCGTCGCCCCCAGCACATCACGGAACCCCGCGTTCCGGGCAGCCCCGGGCGCGGGCGCCGAGACGATCTTCGCGTCCGCGCGCCGGGACTGTCGACTCGCCCCCCGCCGGGAGCGCGGTCGCCGGGGCGGCGTCCTCCGCCTCGCCCGGGCGACGCGCGCTCAGGCGACGTGGGGGATGACGAGGGACAGGGCCGAGGTGACGTCCTCTGGAGCAGGGGCGACGTCGGGGACGACGTCGCGCAGCGCGAGCCAGCCGTTGATGGCCTGGACGGTCGGCTTGGCCTCGATGAGCTGGGGATCGTCGAGCCCGTACCAGGCGGCGACCTTGGACCACCGCCACAGCCGGTGACCGGCGGTGGACATCTCCGAGGACGGGAAGCCGGTGGCGCCGCGCGCCCCGGTGATCGCGTGCCGGACCGAGTCGAGGGACCGGCCCACCCGCTCGGCGATGTCGCGGATGGTCAGCAGCGGGTCGGCCTCCACCTGCAGGACGTGCAGGCCGGGCGCGCTCTCCTCGACGTGCCCGACCACCTCCATGATCGCCGCGGCGAGGGTGGCGCCGGGCCAGGTGCACGAGGCGTTTCCGCGCCGGTCGGCGTGCTGCGGCTCGCTGACGATCGACACGGTGACGGCGCCGTGGGTGCGGTCGAACAGCGGGTCGAGCTCGTCCTCGTAGAGGGGACGGCTGAGGATCAGCGCGAAGTCATAGCTCGGCATGCTGACCCTCCTCGAACGTCGCTCTCCTGGAAAGGTACAACGCGCAGGCGAGGTATGCTTGACTCGGGAGCAGTCTCCGGACACGTATCATGCGTCGATTTCGCATTGGACGGCCGGTTGACGTAGACTCCCTTGTCGGTCCGTCGACGGCCGCTCGATTCCCCTTCCTGGCGCATCCGCGCCGCGGTGCGGGTCGCGGCTGATTCTCCCCTGGAGAGCCGGACCGCGTCCAATGAGCCGATCAGCGAAGCGCGGAGGACATGCCCAAGAAAGAAGGGGCCATCGAGATCGAGGGCACCGTCATCGAGTCGCTGCCGAACGCCATGTTCAAGGTGGAGCTCGACAACGGGCACAAGGTGCTCGCCCACATCAGCGGCAAGATGCGGATGCACTACATCCGGATCCTGCCGGACGACCGCGTCGTTGTGGAGCTGAGCCCCTACGACCTCACGCGCGGTCGGATCGTCTACCGCTACAAGTAAATCCCACTGGGGTTGCCTTCCCCGTGCGTGGCGGCGCGGGGGTGACCCTTATCTCTAGGAGACCCAGTGAAGGTCAAGCCGAGCGTCAAGAAGATCTGCAACAAGTGCCGCGTCATCCGCCGGCACGGCCGGGTCATGGTCATCTGCTCCGACCCGCGCCACAAGCAGCGTCAGGGCTGACGCTCGCAACCCAGCAAGCGCACCGCAGCCTTCACACGGCCGTACGCGCCGGGTCCGGGAACTCCGGGATCCGGCCGTACGGCAGTGTCGTGTGGAGGGGCACCCCCGGAACTCCGGAGGCCGGGGCCGCCACCCGGGCAGGGTGTATGCGGAGGCGGTGCGTCCATACCTCCGGACGAATGAAGGGAACTGCCCACATGGCACGCCTCCTCGGCGTCGACCTCCCGCGCGACAAGCGCCTCGAGGTCGCTCTCACCTACATCTTCGGCATCGGCCGGACGCGGGCGCTGGAGACCCTTGCGGGTACCAGCATCAGCGGCGACCTGCGCGTGCACCAGCTCGGCGACGACGAGCTGGTCAAGCTCCGCGACTGGATCGAGGCGAACTACAAGATCGAGGGTGATCTTCGCCGCGAGGTCCAGGCGGACATCCGCCGCAAGATCGAGATCGGGTGCTACCAGGGCATCCGGCACCGCCGCGGGCTTCCGGTGCACGGTCAGCGCACGCAGACCAACGCCCGCACCCGCAAGGGCAAGAAGAAGACCGTGGCCGGCAAGAAGAAGGCCGGCAAGAAGTAGTCCGGAGTCGGTCCTCCGGATCGATGACCTCAAGAGTAGAGAGAGCACATGCCTCCTAAGAGCCGTGTCGGCGCCAAGAAGGTGCGCCGCAAGGAAAAGAAGAACGTCGCTCACGGGCACGCCCACATCAAGAGCACGTTCAACAACACGATCGTTTCGATCACCGACCCCAACGGCAACGTGATCTCCTGGGCCTCCTCGGGCCACGTCGGGTTCAAGGGCTCGCGCAAGTCCACCCCGTTCGCCGCGCAGCAGGCCGCCGAGGCCGCCGCCCGGCGCGCGATGGAGCACGGCATGCGCAAGGTCGACGTCTTCGTGAAGGGCCCGGGCTCGGGCCGCGAGACCGCCATCCGGTCGCTGCAGGCCACCGGCCTCGAGGTGGGCTCGATCCAGGACGTCACGCCCGTTCCGCACAACGGCTGCCGCCCGCCGAAGCGTCGCCGGGTCTGAGGCAGGGGAGATCTAGAACAATGGCTCGTTACACCGGTGCGGACTGCAAGCTCTGCCGCCGCGAGAAGATGAAGCTGTTCCTCAAGGGCAGCAAGTGCGAGGGCCCGAAGTGCCCGATCGAGATCCGTCCCTACCCGCCGGGTGAGCACGGTCGCGGTCGGCCCAAGGAGACCGAGTACCTGCTGCAGCTTCGCGAGAAGCAGAAGGCGCGGCGCATCTACGGCGTGCTTGAGCGGCAGTTCCACAACTACTACGTCGAGGCGACCCGCCAGCAGGGCAAGACGGGTGACAACCTGCTCATGCTGCTGGAGCGCCGGCTCGACAACGTCGTCTACCGGGCCGGCTTCGCCAAGTCCCGCGACATGGCCCGCCAGCTCATCCGGCACGGCCACATCCGGGTCAACGGCAAGAAGGTCAACATCCCGTCGGCCCTGGTCGGCGAGGCCGACATCGTCGACGTCAAGCCCAAGTCGCTGGAGATGACGCCGTTCCAGGTCGCCAAGGCCGAGGTCGGCGAGCGTCCGGTTCCGGCGTGGCTCGGGGTCGACGGCGAGAAGATGCGGATCCTCGTGCACTCGCTGCCCGTCCGGCAGCAGATCGACGCTCCCGTCCAGGAGCAGCTGATCGTCGAGCTCTACTCCAAGTAAGGGCTCAACGCCCGCCGGGGTCCCCCGTTGGGGCCCCGGCGGATCGGGGAAGAATCCAGAACGCGGTAGTCAAATAGCGGGCACCGCGGAAAGAAGGCACCACCATGCTCATCGCTCAGCGTCCCACTCTCACCGAAGAGCAGGTCGACGAGTACCGGTCGCGGTTCACCATCGAGCCGCTGGAGCCGGGCTTCGGCTACACGATCGGCAACTCGCTGCGCCGCACGCTGCTCTCCTCCATTCCCGGTGCGGCCGTCACCAGCATCCGGATCGAGGGCGTCCTGCACGAGTTCTCGACCGTGCCCGGGGTGAAGGAGGACGTCACCGACATCATCCTGAACCTCAAGGAGCTCGTCGTCTCCTCCGAGCACGACGAGCCCGTCGTCATGTACCTGCGCTGTAGGGCGCGGTGAACGCCTCGCCCTC
>NZ_JBEZJP010000482.1:0-5720 GCF_040653175.1 Actinomadura sp. NPDC048032 | reverse complement strand
GGTGAACGTCGCGTCGAAGGGCCGCGCGCTGCTGATGCTGTTCCTGTTCTCCGACTGTTCAGCGACGCCCGAGCCACAGGTCGCGGGATCCCACCCCCCCGGTACGGGATCCTGCGACTCACGATCCGGCGTGTGTCGCCGGATCTCCGGATTTGCTCTTGTGGGAGGGTTCGCGGCCGGGGGCCGCCCGCCCCTCCTCGGGCGGTGTGACGTGTGGTGCCACTGAGAACATTAGAGGGGGTTCGCCACCTGTGGACAGCGGGACGACGCGCCTCTCGATGAACGGTGTGTAGTCATAGATGTACGGAGCGTAGTCGTCGGATGAGCGGTCCGTGGAGCGGGACGAGCGGTTCGAGGCGGGGGCGCGGCGGGCCGCGCGGCGCCGTAAGCGGTTCATAACGGGGCTCAACGGGCGAACACGTCCTCGGGGAGGTGCAGTTTCGTCAGGGCGCGGTCGGCGCGGCGGGGGACGCGGCGGCGGGTCAGCAGCGAGACCGCGACCATCACGGCGAACGCGGCGGGGGCGATGAGGGCCGCGGGTTCGGCCACGGCGGCGGCGGGCCAGCCCGTCAGGGGGAGCTCGTACAGGTGCAGGACGCCGGAGGCGACGGCGAGGCCGGTGCCGACGATGAGGCCGGCGGCGGCGCCGGCCGCGGTCAGGCCGCGCCACCAGATGGCGAGCAGCAGGAGCGGGCACAGGGAGCACGCCGAGACGCAGAGGGCCAGGGCGACGAGGGCGGCGGCGCTCTGCGTCCCGATCCTCGGGAGCAGGGCGAGCGGGACGAGGAGCGCGAACACGGTGGCGATGCGGAAGGACGCGACGCCGCTGCGGCGGGCGCACTGCGTGACCGTGCCGGCGATGGTGACGACGAGGCCGCAGGAGGTGGAGATGAACGCGGCGAAGGCGCCGAGGGTGATGAGCCCGGTGAGCAGCGCGCCGGCCGGTCCGGGGATGCGCTGGGGCAGCAGCAGGACGGTGGCGTCGGTGTCGCCGGTCATCAGCAGTTCGGGCGCGTAGAGGCGCCCCATGGACGCGTAGACGGTCGGGAAGACGTAGAAGAGCGCCAGGAGCACGGGGACCAGGGCGGCGGTGCGGCGGGCGGTGCTTCCGCTCGGGTTGGTGTAGAAGCGGATGAGGACGTGGGGCAGCCCCATGGTGCCGAGCAGGATGCCGAGGAGCGCCGAGTACGTGCGGTAGAAGCCGTGCTCCTCTCCGCGGCCGAAGGGCGTGGCCCAGGTTTCGCCGCTCTGGACGGGCAGGCGTTCCGCATGGGGCACCGGCGCCCCGGCCGGGAAGACCACCTCGGCGGCGGGGCCGATGGTGTGCCGGCCCGCGGCGAGGGTCATCGCCCCGCCGCCGTGGCGGACGCCGTCCACGGGTCCCCGGGCGGTGACGAGGACGGCGGCGGGCGCGGTGACCGCGACCTCGGTGCTCACGTGGACCCGGGTGGTGTGCGCGAACCGCGCGGGCCCGCCGCCGACGGGGTCGGGGCGGCCGTCCATCTGCCACATGACCAGCAGCGCCGCGGCGGGCACGGCGAAGGCGACCAGTTTCACCCAGAACTGGAGGCTCTGGACGGCGGTGATGCTGCACATCCCCCCGGAGGCGACGAGCAGCAGGGTGACCGCGACCACGACGGCCCAGCCCGCCCACACCGGGGCGCCGGTCATCACGCGCAGGGTCACGCCGGCGCCCTGGAACTGCGGCAGCAGGTAGAACCAGCCGATGAAGCAGACGCAGCAGGTGACGATGCGCCGCACGGCCGGGGAGCCGAGCCGCCACTCGGCGAAGTCGGAGACGGTGTAGGCGCCGGAGCGGCGCAGCGGGGCGGTGACGAACGCCAGGAGCAGGACGTGCCCGGCGGTCGCCGCGACCGGCAGCCACAGCATGTCGGCGCCGTAGGCGAGCACCAGCCCGGCGGTGCCGAGGAACGCGGCGGCGGAGAGGTACTCGCCGCTGATCGCCGAGGCGTTCCGCCAGGGGGTGACGCCCCGGGAGGCGACCAGGAGGTCGGAGGCGGTGCAGGCGGAGCGGCGGTCGCAGGCGCCGAACGCGGCGGTCGCCACCAGCAGCGTCAGGAGCGCCGCCGCCACCGCCACGGCGGTCATCGCCTCTCCGCCGGTCTCGTGAGGTCGCGTTCGGCGCGCTCGGCGCGGCCGAGCTGGCGGAACGACGCGGCGACCCAGACCGGCTGGATGCCGAAGGCCAGGACGAGCCAGGGCAGCGGGACGCCGTGCACGCGGGCCCGCGCCACCGCCGGGACGATCGCCATCAGCGCCGGGAGCGCCGTCACCACGGTCATGACGAACGCGCCGGTGCCGAGGGCGGTGCGCAGCTGGGCGCGGATGAGCCGGCGGGCCTCGGCGGGTCCGATCGGGGGACCGCAGACGAGCGGGGACGGGTCGGTATCGGGCGGGTCGGGATCGGCCGGGCCCGGCGCGGGCGCCGCGGCCTCGGCGGTCTGGGCGGCGCCCGGCGTCGCGCCGCCCGGCAGCGCACCGCTCGGCAGCCCGCGGGGGCGGACGGCCGCCGCGCCCGCCGTCGTGTCGCGGCGTTCATCGGTCATCGCGGGCCTCCCCCGGGTCTCCGGCGCCCTCGTCCGGCTGGTGGAACTTGCGGACGAGCAGGTCCCGGACCTCGCGGGTGTGGCGGCGGCTGACCTGCAGCAGCTCGTCCCCGATCTGGACGGCGGCCCGGCCGCCGTCGAAGCGCAGCTCGGTGATGTGCGCGGCCGCGACGAGGGTGCTGCGGTGGATCCGGATGAACCCCGCGCCCTCCCACCGCTTGGAGAGCGCCGACAGCGGCATGCGGACCAGGTAGCCGCCGTCGGCGGTGTGCAGCCGCACGTAGTCGCCCTTCGCCTCGACGTGGGTCACGGCCCGGCGGGACACCAGCCGCGTCCGCCCGCCGAGCTCGACGGGGATCATCTCGTCGTCGGGGTCGGGGGAGGTCTCCCCGGCGGGTGGCGACGGCCGGCGCACGGCCGCCGCCACGCGCCGGACGGACTCGGCCAGCCGCTCCGGCCGGACGGGCTTCAGCAGGTAGTCGAGCGCGCCGAGCTCGTAGGCGGTCACGGCGCAGTCGTCGTGCGCGGTCACGAACACCACGTGCGGGGGCGCGGCGAACCCGGTCAGCAGCCGGGTGAAGTCGAGCCCGTCGAGGCCCGGCATGCGGATGTCGAGGAACACGGCGTCGAGGCGCTCGCCCTCGACGAGCATCCGGCTCAGGTCGCGGAGCGCGGCCGAGGCGTCCGCGGCCCCGGTGACCCGCCCGATCCGCGGGTCCTTGCTGAGCAGGTAGGTCAGCTCCTCCAGGGCCGGGCGTTCATCGTCGACGGCGAGGACGTGCAGCATGAGGGCGACTTTGCCGCGATTACCGTCTGTCCGCAATCGGTTCCGAAAAGTGAGTGGCGTGTCGCCCGGATCGCCCCTCAGTCGGGAAAGACGCCCGGACGGTACTTCGGGACGCGCAATTTGACCTTGGTTCCGGCGCCGAGCGCTGTCTCGACGGTGAGGCCGTACTCGTCCCCGTAGACCTGGCGCATGCGCGCGTCGACGTTCGCGAGGCCGATGCCGGGACCGCTCTCCGGCCGGTCGTGGGTGGCGACGCTCCCCCAGCCGGTGGGCCCGGGCCGGCCGAGGGGCGCCGAGAGGATCTCTTCGAGCCGCTCGGGGTCCATGCCGATCCCGTCGTCCTCGACGCTGATCGCGGCCTCGGCGCCCGAGTCGCGGGCCACGATGGAGATGTGGAACGCGCGGCGGCCCCCGGCCATGCCGTGCCGGACGGCGTTCTCGACGAGCGGCTGGAGCGCGAGGAACGGGACGGCGACCGGCAGCACCTCGGGCGCGACCTCGACGTTGCACTGGAGCCGCTCGCCGAATCTGGCGCGCTCCAGAAGCAGGTAGCGGTCGATCGAGCGCAGCTCGTCGGCGAGCGTGGTGAAGTCGCGCGGGTTGCGGAACGAGTAGCGGGCGAAGTCGGCGAAGTCCAGCAGCAGGCCGCGGGCCCGCTCGGGGTCGGTGCGGACGAACGAGGCGATCGTGGTCAGCGAGTTGTAGACGAAGTGCGGCGAGATCTGCGCGCGCAGCGCGCGCAGCTCGGCCTCGGCGAGGCGGACGCGGACCGAGTCGAGCCCGGCCAGTTCGAGCTGTCCGGTGACGAGCCGGGCCGCCTCCCCCACCGCGCGGACCCGCGCGGTGGACGGGCTCGGCCAGTACGCGCTCAGCGTGCCCTCGACGCGGCCCTCGACGGCGAGGGGGGCGATCATCGCCACCTGGACGCCGCACTGGGGGTCGCCGCAGGCGAGCGGCTCCGGCGTGACGACCCGGGGCCTGCCGGAGGTCAGGACGGGCAGCGCGTGCGCGACGGCCTCGCCCGCGTGGGCGCCGCGGCCCGCGCCCTCCCAGGCCAGCAGCCGCGGCGCGGCGGAGGCGTCGTCACCGGGGCCGTCGGGGCCCCTGGGGGCGTCGGGTGCGTCGGCGCCGTCCGGTTCGCCGGGCGGGCGCACCGCGACGATCGCGACCGCCTCGGCGCCGAGCAGCGAGCGCAGCAGCCGGGTCGCCCTGCGCGCCGCGTCGCCGGTGAGCCCGGCCCGCAGCGGGGGCGCGGCGTGCGCGATCAGGTGCAGGGCGGCGAGGGCGGCCGCCTCCGCCGGATCGGCGTGCCCGCGCCGCGGCAGGAGGCACCACCGGCGCGGCGCCCAGACCCCGCTGGCCCCGGCTGCCGCGGCGTACACCACGACATCTGTGACGGACGGTAGGTCCATGGAAACTTACGGTAATGGCTATCATCGCCGCGGGTGCGCCTGTTGCCGATTTACCGAGGTCTCGAATGGGACACGTTCGGCCGACCGGAAGTCCCGCGCGGGCGGACCAATCGCGCGGGTCCGATCACAGCGGGGGCGACTCGCCCTCGTCCTCCTGGTACGAGTAGCGCTGCTCCCGCCACGGGTCGGCGACGTTGTGGTACCCGCGCTCCTCCCAGAAGCCCCGGCGGTCCTTCACCAGGTACTCCACGCCCCGGACCCATTTCACGCTCTTCCACGCGTACAGGTGCGGGATGACGATGCGGACGGGGAAGCCGTGGTCGGGGGTGAGGCGCTCGCCGTCGCGGTGGGTGGCGAACATCGTCCCGTCGGCGAGGAAGTCGCTCATCCGGATGTTGGCGCTGTAGCCGTACTCGGCCCAGACCATGACGTGCGTGACGTCCGGCGCGGGCGGCGCCAGCTCGATGATCGCCGTGCCGGGGACGCCCCGCCACTCGTTGTCCGGGATGGTGAACTTGGTGACGCAGTGGAAGTCGGCGACCGAGGCGGCCTTCGGAAGCGCGTCGAACTCGTCCCAGGTCCAGCGGTGCTGCTCCCCCGACTCGGTGGCGCCGAAGACCCGGAAATCCCAGTCCTTGGGACGGAACTTCGGGACGGGGCCGTAGTGCAGGACGGGCCAGCCCCGGGGGACGTACTGCCCGGGCGGCAGTTCGCCCGGCTGCGGCGCGGGCTGTTCGGGGTGGGTCATGACGCGGCCATCCTGCCATCCGGAGTGAGCTGAGCCATATCCGGGGTCCGCGGGGGCCGCGGGCCCCGACATCGGCTACGCTTTCCCCGTGCGCAACGTCGTGTATTTCTTTTGGCCCGACCAGCCCGGACGGCTGGTCTGCCAGACGCTGCGCTGACAGACCACGAAGGCGAAAGCCCCGGGCCGGCCGGCCCGGGGCTTTCGTC
>NZ_JBEZJP010000481.1:0-5720 GCF_040653175.1 Actinomadura sp. NPDC048032 | reverse complement strand
CTCATCCCTCTGCCCGCCTACGCGAAACATCGGCCCCTGCCGGCCCAGGTGCTCGGGGACGTAGAGGCGGACGTCGTCGACGTACGCCTCGCCCTCGTAGTAGTTGAGGTGCGGGTCGCCGATGATGAAGGAGTCGGGGTAGGCCGAGCCCTTGGGCCAGCTGTGCTCGGTCGTGTACGTCCCGGCCGGGCCCCTGTGGACGAGCCTGCGGTCGAACCGGCCGTCGTACTCGTCCGGCGTCTGGTTGTAGTGCCAGATCGGGCGCCCGTTCTCCACGAAGTCGTGGTGGACGCGCAGCGTGGTCTGCCCGGTGTGCAGGAACGGGCCGCTCATCTCCAGCGTGTACCCGGTGCGGTCGCGCTCGATCGCGAACCGGTAGGCGGCCTTCGGCATCAGCTCCGGCCGCAGCTCGGCGCTGGTGAGGTGCCCCTCGAACCGGCCGCCCGGCCCGTACCGCCGGTCCATGGACGCCTCCCCGCACGCGGTCTTGGCGTAGTACTCGTTGCTGATGTTGTTGTTGGCGGTCTCGCGGAACAGGTCGCCGCGCGGGAACAGCGCGTTGACGCCGTTGAAGGTGCCGTCGAACGTCCGGTACATCGTGCGGGTCTTCGG
The DNA here is from genome assembly GCF_040653175.1 of Actinomadura sp. NPDC048032. NCBI lineage: Bacteria > Bacillati > Actinomycetota > Actinomycetes > Streptosporangiales > Thermomonosporaceae > Actinomadura > Actinomadura sp. NPDC048032. The sequence goes on along the minus strand of NZ_JBEZJP010000481.1, from coordinate 5,108 downwards.
GTCGCAGGTCGCGGCGTTCTTCCAGCGGGCGTCGTCGCTGTAGTAGCCGTCCATGATGGCCTTGCGCCGGAAGTGGATGCCGGGGTTGCCGTGCGGCGCCGGGTTCGCGTGGTCGAGGATCGTCAGGTAGTAGAACCCGTTCTCCCGCGTCACGTCGGGGTACTGGCACCGGGACTTCCCCGGCAGCGCGCCCTGGAACGTCCACGGGTACCGGGTCTTGCACGGCTCCCTGGTGTACCCGTTGTGCCTGCCGTCGTAGTCGAACGTGCCGCCCCGCTTGCCGCCGAACCGGATGCCCCGCAGCGTCATCTCCACCCGGTAGTACCGGGGCAGCGGGCGGGTCGGCCGGATCAGGACGCCCGCGTCCCAGCTCGGCTCGGAGATCCGCGCGACGCGGTGCCCGCCCGGCAGCGTCACGGCCGACAGCCCCGGACGGGAGTCGGGACGCCCGTCGCGGTCCTTGTCGACCGCGGCGACCTCCGCGGTCAGCCACCCCCGCTGCCCGAAGGCGACGCGCTTGCGGAACACGTTGAGGGTCTTCATCTGCCGCTCGAACAGCGGCCCGCTGATCTTCTTCCAGGCCGCCCCGTCGTCGTCGAACCCGTCGACCGCCCACGGGCTGCGCGGTCCCTGCGGGTCGAGCCGCCACGGCGCCCCGTCGACGCGCAGCGGCCGGTCGAACCGCTCCTGCGCGACCAGCTTCCACCGGCCGCCGCCTGCCGCCGTCCCCACGGACCATCCCGCGGACACGACCGCCGCGGCGGCCGTCCCGACGGCCACGCCCGCCACTTTCCAGCTCGTCCTCAAGACGCACACCCCTCCCCGCGGAGCGCGCGGCCGCGCTCCGCCCCCGAACGTCGCAACGCATCGGAATTATATGAACGCGGAGAGTGATGGAGTGGGAGGCGGAGCCCGGCGTCGTCAGCGCTGGGAGAGGTAGCTTTCGGCGGTGTCGCGCAGGCGCGCGTGGACGCCGTCGTAGGCGGAGACGCCCGGCAGCGCGGTCTTGGGCATCTTCGCGAGCATCGTGTAGTTGGTGTCGACGACGTTGCCCGCCGGGGCGAGCGCCGCCTGGCTGACCAGCTGGTAGGCGTCCAGCTCGTCCAGGCCGAGCAGCGAGGACGTCCAGGTGACCAGGTCGTGCTGGCTGATCCGGAACGCGTCCTCCAGCGGGCGGGCCGACCCGGTGGACATCAGGTGGAGGTCGTCCTCCAGGCGCGGCCAGGCCGGTGCGGCGCCCTTGACCAGGTCCACGACCACGACGGTGTCCATCGCCGCCTCCACGGCGGTGCCGCAGACCTCGCCCTCGCCCTGGCGGCAGTGGCCGTCGCCGATGGAGATCAGGCCGCCCGGCACGTTGACCGGGAAGTACGCGGTGGTGCCCGCGCGCATCTCCGGGGTGTCCATGTTGCCGCCGTGCGCGCCCGGGGTGATGCTCATGATCACCTCGCCGGCGGCCGGGGCCACGCCCACGGTGCCGTGCATGGGGTCGAGTGGCAGCTCGATCTCCAGGTCGCTCTCGCGGGCGCGGAAGCGGCAGATCCCCCGGGCGGCGTCCACGTCGTAGATCCACACCCGTTCCGGCAGGGCCTGGTGCAGCATCGCCGTCGTGTGCGTCGCGGTCAGCGCCCCGAAGTGCGGGAACGTGGACGAGACCGCCCAGTCGCGGGCGGGGCGGATGTCCGCGAAGTGCACCGCGACCGCGTCGCCGGGCTCGGCGCCCGCGACGGCGATGGGGCCGGTGACGGGGTTGAGGTAGGGGAAGGAGCACACCCGGCTCGGCAGGTCGTCCACTCCCCGGACGGCGCCGCCGAAGCAGTCCTCGGTCGTCAGCTCCACGACGGTGCCGGGCGCGACCGTGAGCGCCGCCTCCCGCCCGCCGAACGCGAAGCCGGGCTCGGTTCCCGTCATGGAGACCACGTCGAACGTCACTTCTCGTTCTCCTCCTCTGCGATGCCGGCCAGGGCCGGACGGCGGTGGGTGACCAGCAGCCCGACCAGCAGCACCAGCCCGACGCCGAGCCACAGGAAGCCCAGCTCCTGCGCGGCGACCTTCGCGTTGACCACCACGTAGGCGAGGATGCCGAAGCCGATCGCCGGCGCGATCAGGTGGCGCCACCAGTCCCGGCTGCCCGACCGGACGACGTAGTGGACGACGACCGAGACGTGCAGCACCAGGAAGGCCGTCATGGCGCCGAAGTTGACGAGCGAGCTGAGCAGGGTGATGCCGTCCTCGCGCTGCTCCATGTAGAGGCCGAGGCCCAGCGAGACGGCCGCGACCAGCAGGGTCGCGTTGACCGGGACCTGCCGCCGGGGATGGACCCTGGCGAGGAACCTCGGCAGCTGCCGGTCCCGCGCCATGGCGTACAGCAGCCGGGACGTCGCGGCCTGCGCGACCAGCGAGTTGGCGAAGCCCCACGCGATCGCGGTGGCCAGCGCGGTCAGCTTGGCCAGCCACGCCCCGCCCGCGACCCGCGCGGCGTCGTAGAACGCGGTGCCGTCCGGGTCGCCCTCCTTGACGAGCTTGTCCGGGTCGGTGACCAGCAGCGAGGCCACCCACGTCTGCACGATGAACAGCACGCCGACCAGCAGCAGCGCGGCCACCATGGACCGTCCGATGGCGCGGGCCGACTCGCGGTTCTCCTCGGCCAGCGTGGAGATGCCGTCGAAGCCGAGGAAGCTCAGGACCGCGATCGACACGGCGCCGAACACCAGCCCCCACGAGAACGTCGAGCCGTTGTAGATCGGGCTGAGGCTCCCGCCGCCGTGGCCCTTGCCCTGGGCGAGCGCCACCAGGCCCACCACCAGGAAGACCGCCAGGATGACCAGCTCGGCGACCAGCATGATCCGGTTGATGCGCGCGGTCATCTCGATGCCGAAGAAGTTGACGGCCGTGTTGAGCACGACGAACGCGATGAGCCACAGCCACACCGGGACGCCGGGCACCAGCGAGTTCATCGCCACGCTGGCGATCAGGTACAGCAGGGCCGGCACCAGCACGTAGTCGAGCAGGATCATCCAGCCGGACAGGAACCCGACCGGCGCCGCGATGCCCCGCCCGGCGTAGGTGTAGACGGACCCGGCCATCGGGAACGCCCGCGACATCTGCGCGTACGAGCCGGCGGTGAACAGCATGGCCAGCATCCCGATGGCGTAGGCGAGCGCGACCATGCCGCCCGAGCCCTGGAAGACGCTGCCGAAGATGCCGAACGGCGCGATCGGCACCATGAAGATCAGCCCGTAGACCACGAGGTCCCGGAACGTGAGGGAGCGCCGCAGCTCCTGGGTGTACCCGTAGCGCTCGATGCCCTCCGGCGGCGTGGGGTCGACGGCCATGGTCCCTCCTCGGGCGAGGACGCGGGTCGTTCCCGCTCAGCGAACCCTAGAGGCAATCTTTTCAAATGAAAAGGTTTGATCCGCAAAGATCTTAGAGGCGGGTGACGACGGTGAGGTCCAGCCCGTCCGCCCTGGCCAGGTAGCCCTCCGGACGCGGCGGGCCGAGCGGCGCCGCCGACCAGGCGCTCCGCGCGACGGGGTCGGCGCCCGCCAGCAGCCGCGCCGACGCCGCCCGCCCCTGCCGCGCGGTCAGCATGCCCGCGGCGGCCAGCGCCGCCAGCAGGTGGACGCCGTCGTAGCAGCCCTCCGCGTAGGCGTCCAGGACGGGGGCCGCCTCGCCGAACACCGTCCGGTACCGCTCGGCGAGCGCGAGCTGCCGCTCGTCCCCCTGCCCGGCGAACGACCGCATCGCCGAGTACAGCTCCCCGGTGTCGTCGCCGCCGGTGGCGAGCAGGACGTTCTCCTCCAGCGCCCCCGACAGCCGGACCACCCCGGCGGACAGCCGCGAGGCGGTGAACACCCGGTTGAACACGGCCAGGTCGCGGCCGACCAGGCTGAGCAGGACCGCCTCCGTGCCCGTCCGCGCCAGCGCGTGCACGACCTCCTCGAAGCGCGCCTCCGGGTCGTCGCCCTCCGTCCACGGGAAGGGCACGAGCCGGTCCAGCACCACCTCGCCGCCCGCCGCCCGGACCTGCCGCGCCGCCGCCCGGTGGACCGCCCGCGGCCAGATGTAGTCGCTGCCCAGCAGCGCCCAGCGCCGCAGCCGAAGCCGTGCGCTCAGCCAGCGCAGCGCGGAGCCGAGCTGCCGGTCCGGCGAGTCGCCGAGCAGGACCACGCCCTGCCGCCGCGGCCCGCCCTCGTGCGGCGGCGTGAACACGTACGGCGCCCGCCCGGCGAGCGCCGCCTCCAGGCCGCGGTGCACGTCGCTCGTGTGGAACCCCACGAACGCCTGGACGAGCCCGGCGTCGGCGAGGAAACGGGCCTCGCCCGCCACCGCGCCCGGAGCCCGCCCGGCGTCCACCGGCACCAGCTCGACGGGCCGTCCGGCCGCCCCGCCGGAGGCGTTGACCTCGGTCGCGGCCAGGCACGCGGCGCTCAGCCCGGACGGCCCGGTCAGACCGAGGGGCCCCGACAGCGGCAGCAGCAGCCCGAGCCGCAGCACGGCGGGATCCGGCCCGGTGACCAGCAACCCCGTGCCGTCCCGCACCACCGCGCGCATGATCGCCGAACCCCTCATGACCAGGCCAAGTATGCTCTTCCCACGGGCGGCTGGCGAGGGAGGCACCGGGTGGTCGAGCGGCACGGCGCGGCGGCGCGCACGGCGGAGACCGAACTCGTCGACCTGCTCACCCGCACGCAGCGGGCCCTGGCCCGCGGCCTCGGCGCCCGCCTGGACGAGGAGGGCGCGACGGTCGAGCAGTGGCGGGTGCTGCGCGCCCTCGCCGCGTCCGACGACGTCTCGATGGGCGAGCTGGCGCTCATCGTCGAGATCCCGCACCCCACCCTGACGCGGCTCGTGGACGCCCTGGTCGACTCGGCCTACCTGTACCGGTCCCACTCCACCCGGGACCGCCGCCGTGTGTCGGTGCACGTCTCCGACCTGGGCCGCGCCAAGCTGGAGCGGCTGGAGGCGCTGGCACGCGCGCACGAGCAGGCCCTCGCCGAGCGCCACGGCGACACGATCCAGAACCTGTCCGGCCTCCTGTCCGACTGGACGAACGCGTCCCGCGCGGCCGCCGTCGTGAGCTGCACCTGCCCGTTCTGGCCGCCGAT
>NZ_JBEZJP010000480.1:0-5742 GCF_040653175.1 Actinomadura sp. NPDC048032 | reverse complement strand
AACTCGCCCGCCTCCGCGCCGACCCGTCCCTGCTGCCGTCCGCGGTCGAGGAGATGCTCCACTACTGGCCACCGGTCATGGACTTCCGCCGCACCTCGCCGGGCGGCGCGGTGAGCGGGTCGCGCGCGCGGATGCCGTAGGCGGACGGGACGCCGCTGCCCTTGAAGACCAGCCAGACCGGCTCGCCCGGATACCGCTCCCGGAGCCGGTCGGCGAGCCGCCCGAGGTCCTGGCCCCAGTCGACGTTGGAGTCGTGCAGGCGCAGGTGGGTCTTGGACGGGCCGCCGAACGCCTCGTTGGAGTACGGCAGGTAGTAGGGGAAGGCGCGCAGCGAGCTGACCGCGACGAGCATCAGCAGCGCGACCGTCGCGGCCTTGGCCCACCGCCACGGGACGAGGACCGCGCCGCCCGCCGCCACCGCCAGGAAGACCGGGACGAAGATGGCGTAGCGGACGCCGAGGTCGCGGGACCCGGTCATCGCCACCGCCAGCAGGACGGCCGTGGGCGCGAAGAGGTACGGCGCCGCCGGACGCAGCCGGGGCAGCGCCGCCGTCGCGGCGATTCCCGCCGCCCACAGACCGAGCATCCCCAGCGGCGTCTTCACCAGCAGCGCGGCCGGCAGGTAGTACCAGCGGGAGCCGTGGTAGACGTCACCGAACAGGAAACCGGTCCACCGCATGTCCTCGAAACCGAACTGCGCGCGCATCCCGTCCTGGAAGGGCCGGGGGAACGGCAGCCAGCCGGCGGCGAGCCCGCGCAGCCCGCCGGCGGACGGCAGGTCGGCGGGCGCGGCCCAGCGCAGGCGCGGGTCCACGGCGAGGTAGCTCGCCCACACCACCGCGACGGCCAGGACGCCGACGCCCGCCGCCGACAGCACGGCGGTCGCCACGGGACGGCGCGGCGGGCGGGACGCCCGGACCGACACCGCCGCCAGGACGAGGAGCACCGGCAGCGCGGGCAGCGCGCTCATCTTCGTCGCCACGGCCGCGCCGAGCGCCGCCCCGGCGAGCGGCAGGTAGAGCCGCGGCCTGCGCCTCGCGCGCCAGAGCAGCCACACCGACGTCAGCAGCAGGCCGGCCGTGGGGACGTCCAGTGTGGCCAGCGATCCGTGCGCGATGACGTCGGGGGAGAAGGCGTACAGGGTCAGCGCCGTGAGCCCCCCGGCCGGACCGGCGAGGTCGCGGGCGAACGCGAAGACGACCAGCCCGAACAGCAGCGTCAGCGCGATGACGGGCAGCCGCCCCGCGAGCAGCACCCGCTGGGGGTCGTTGCCCCACCGGTACAGGAACTGCCTCCCGAGCCTGTAGTCGCTGCCGGTGAAGGAGGCGCGCAGGTGCGGTCCGGCGAGCACCGCCCCCGCCCCGATGAGAAGCTTGCCGAGCGGCGGGTGCTCGGCGTTGTGGCGCAGGTCGTGCTCGCGGAGGTAGACCACGCCCGTGCTGATGTAGACGGGCTCGTCGACGGTCGGGCTCTGCTGCACGGCCGTGGTCGCCATCGCGGCGCCCATCTGGGCCAGCAGCAGTGAGACGACCGCCGCGAGCAGCCAGCGGCGGCGCAGCGCGCGGAACCGGCCCGGCGCCTCCTCGGCCGAAGGCGCCGCGGGCCGTCCGGGCTCCGCGGACAGCGAGGTCACGCCGCCACCCCTTCCCGGGGAGCGTCCCCCCGATCTCCGTTCAGCCTCCGAACGCGGTCAAGAATCTGTCGCGGAACGCGCTCATCGGCCAGACGGGAGTATCCCCGCCGGGACGCAGGCCGTCCTGCCAGCCCCATCCGGAGATCCTGTCCAGGACGGCGCCGTCCTTCGCCACGATGGTGATCGGGACGTCCCTGCTCGCGCCCGGCCCGGTGATGAGCGGCGCGGGCTGGTGGTCGCCGAGGAAGACCAGCACGGTGTCCTTGCCGCCGTAGGTCTCCAGGTAGGAGACGAGCGTGTTCAGCGTGTACTCGATCGACGCGCGGTACTCGGCGCGGATGCGGCCGGGTGCCGGCCACGGCGCGTCGTATCCCTTGCCCATCCCGTCGAAGATCGACCCGTCGCCGACCTGCTCCCACGGGACGAGCCGCGGGACGGACGCCCACGGGGCGTGGCTGGACACCAGCGCCGTCTCCGCCATCACCGGCGCCCGGTCCTCCTTCGCCAGTTCGGTGCGCTGGAGCGTCGACAGGGTGTACTGGTCGGGCATCGTGGCGAAGCTGAAGCGCGGGCCTCGGTAGCCGAGGTTCCGGTCGTCGTAGACCTTGTCGTAGCCGTAGAAGGACGCCTCCGGCCAGGCCCGCGTGATCGCCGGCATGAGCGCGACGGTCCGGGAGTCCGCGCGGTGGAACGCCCCGTTCAGCGTCAGCCGGTCGCTGTTCACCAGGGCGCGGTACCGCTGCTGGTTGTTCACCCACAGGCCCGACAGCAGCGTGGCGTGCGCGAGCCAGCTGCCGCCGCCCGCCGTCGAGGACGTGAGCCAGCCGCTGCGCGCGGAGAACCCCGCCTCGCGGAGCCGCCGCGTCCCCTGGTCGAGGACGGCGCCGACCTGCGGCGCGTACTGCGGGCTCTCCACGGCCGACCGCCCGTAGCTCTCCACGAACGCCAGGACGACGTCCTTGCCGCGCAGCCCGGTCAGCAGCTTGTCGGGCGGCGTGCCGCGGAACCTGTCCACGGCGGCGGCCCTGGCGAACTCCTCGCGGTCGTTCAGGCTCGTCCTGACCTGGCGCGCGTGGTCGTAGGCGAGGACCGCCGCGCTCCTGGACGCCACCGGCACCCCGTGGACGAACTGCGCCCCGAGCACGGCGCAGGCGAGCCAGACCGTTCCCAGCACGCCGGCGGCCCAGGACGCCGGCCTTCTGTGCCGGACCGCCACGCCGCTCAGACGCAGCGTCGACAGCGTCGTCAGGACGACCGCGCCGACCGCCAGCGCCACCGCCAGCACGACGGCCGCGACCGCCCCCGCCTGCCCGGACGACTCCTTGACGAACTCCACGGCCGGCCCCAGCAGCGGCCAGTCCAGCACCAGGTCGAACGGCCGGACGAGCACCGCGTCGAACCCGATGTCCAGTACCTTCAGCACGAGCAGCAGCCCGAGCACCGCTCCGGCGGCCCCCGCCGCGTACCGCCTCGCCCCGGCCGGCAGCACGAGGACCAGCGCGACACCGGCCACGCCCTCGATCGGGACGCGCACGAACGCCCCCGGGGCCAGGAGGGCGAACTCGGCCGGCGCGACCAGCGCGACCAGCACGAGCAGGAACGCCGCGCCGGTCACCGCCCGCGCCGCGCCGCGCCGCCGTCGCGAGCGCTCACCGGCCTCGGGGGCGGCGGCGGGCACGTCCTCGTCTGTGATCCGCTCCAGGCGGCTGTCGGTGGTCAGGTCGTCCTCCCAGGTTCGGCCCCCCGCCGCGTATGCGACACCCCACAGCACGTCCACGCCACGGCCGCGGGTTCAAAAAAATCTCATCTCCGGGGGTCCGGGATGTCGAGAACGCGGCAGTGGGTCCGATCCACTGGTGAAAGGCGCCGCAGGGGCGCCGCCAAGGAGGCACCGCAATGAGCAAGGTCACCTGTGACATCGGGATCTCGGTCGACGGGTTCGCGGCGGGTCCGAACCAGCGCCTGGAGGAGCCGCTCGGCGACGGCGGCGAGCGGCTGCACCGGTGGATGTTCGAGGAGCAGGAGGCCAACGCCGAGGAGATCGCGAAGATCACCTCGGCCGGGGCCTACATCATGGGGCGCCACATGTTCGGCCCCGACCGCGGCCCGGCGTGGAACCCGGACTGGACGGGCTGGTGGGGCGAGGAGCCGCCCTACCACGCGCCGGTCTTCGTGCTGACGCACCACCCGCGCGAGAGCATCGTGATGAAGGGCGGCACGACGTTCCACTTCGTCACCGACGGGATCGAGTCGGCGCTGGCCCAGGCGCGGGACGCGGCGGGGGACAGGGACGTCTCGATCGCCGGTGGGGCGAGCACCGTGAACCAGTACCTCGCGGCGGGCCGGATCGAGGAACTCCGCCTCCACATCGCCCCCGTCGTCCTCGGGGAGGGCGAGCGCCTGTTCGAGGGCGTCGGCGACCTGGCGCTGGAGCCGGTCGGCGTGGCCCGGACGCCCCTGGTCACCCACGTCACCTACCGCGTCGGCGGCCCGCGCGGATGACGTGCAGCAGGCGGGCGACCTCGGCGGCGACCGCGTCGCGGCCGGCGGAGACGTAGCGGCGCGGGTCGACCAGTCCGGGATCGGCGGCCAGCCGGTCCCGGACGGCGGCGGTGAACACCTTGTTCAGCTGCGTCGCGACGTTGATCTTGGTCATGCCGTGATCGACGGCGGCGGCGAGCCCGTCGTCGGGCACCCCGGAGGACCCGTGCAGGACCAGCGGGACGGGCACCGCCGCGCGCAGCCGGGCGATGAGCGCGAGATCGAGGACGGTGTCGCGGGTCAGCATCGCGTGGGACGTGCCGACCGCGACCGCCAGGGCGTCCACGCCCGTGGCGGCCACGTACCCGGCGGCCTCGTCCGGGTCGGTGCGGGCGTGCGGCGCGTGCACGCCGTCCTTCCCGCCGATCTCGCCGAGCTCCGCCTCGACCCACACCCCCTCGGCCCGGCAGCGGGCGGCGACCTCGGCGGTGCTCGCCACGTTCGCCTCGTGCGGGAGGGCGGACGCGTCGAACATCACCGACCCGAACCCGAGGGCGACCGCCTCGCGGACGAGGTCCGGCGAGGTGGCGTGGTCCAGGTGGACGACGACCGGGACGGACGCGGCGCGGCCGAGCGCCAGCACGGCCCGCCCGATCGGGCCGAGCGCGCCGTGGTAGGCGACGCAGTTCTCGCTGATCTGCAGGACCACGGGCGCGCCCGCCCGCTCCGCCCCGGCGACGATCGCCTCGGCGTGCTCCAGCTGTATCACGTTGAACGCCCCCAGCCCGCGGCCCCGCGCGTCCGGTCCGGCGATGACGTCACTCATGGGGGCGAGCGGCATGGTTCTCCTCGGTCCGGAGGGTGACACGGGGCAGCAGCGCGGGAAGCCCGGCGAGATCGATCTCGCCCGCGACGGGGGAGCGGACCGCGCAGGCCGCCATCGCGACGGCGCGGCGGAGCCGGTCCGGCCAGGGCAGGCCGGCGGCGAGGCCCGCCGCCAGCCCCGCCACGAGCGCGTCCCCCGCGCCCGTCGGGTTGCCCTGGAGAGGACGGTCGAGCGCGGCGCGCAGGACGCCGTCCGGGGTCGCGGCGAGGACGCCGCCGGCGCCGAGGGAGGCGACGACCGCGCCCGCGCCCGCCTCGCGCAGCGCGCGGATCCCCGCGGCCGTGTCGCCGGTGCCGCTCGCGCGGGCGAGCTCCTCGGCGTTCGGCTTCACGACGCCGGGGCGTCCGGCGAGCCCGAGGCGCAGCGCCTCCCCGTCGGCGTCCAGGATCACCGGGCCGGGCGCCGTGCGGGCGAGCCGCGCGTAGGCGTCCGGGGGGACGCCCGGCGGCAGGCTCCCCGACAGCACGACCACGGCGGCGTCCCGGGCCAGGGACTCGAACGCGGCCAGGAACGCGGCCCACTCCGCGCCGGTCACCTGCGGACCCGGCTCGCAGAACATCGTGGCCTCCGCGCCGACGACGGTGACCGTCCGGCGCGACTCCGCGGCGACCGGAGTGAACGCCGCGGGCACGCCGAGGGAGCCGAGCCCCTCCTCGATGCGCCGCCCCGCGGCGCCTCCGGCCAGGCCGGAGGCCACGACCTCGTGCCCGAGGGCGTGCAGCACCCGGGCCACGTTGACGCC
>NZ_JBEZJP010000479.1:0-5816 GCF_040653175.1 Actinomadura sp. NPDC048032 | reverse complement strand
GACGAGGCCGTCCACCCGGAACTCGACGCGGCGCCCGCCGAGCCGCGCCGGAGGGCGGCGGCCCCCCGGCGCGCGGCGGCGGACAAGCAGGCCGCGATGCGGCGGGCGATCGGCGAACTGATGGCCCGCAGCAAGCGCGAGATCCCGCACTACTACCTCGGCACCACCATCGACATGGACGCCGCGACGGCCTGGCTCCGGGCGCGCAACCGCGAGCTCCCGGTGGCGGGGCGCCTCCTCCCGGCCGCGCTGCTGCTCAGGGCGAGCGCGCTCGCGGCCCGCGAGGTGCCCGAGCTCAACGGGCACTGGCTCGACGGGGCGTTCGTCCAGGGAGACGGCGTCCACGTCGGGATCGTCACGGCGCTGCGCGGCGGCGGACTGGTGACCCCCACCCTGCGCGGCGCCGACGAGCTGTCCCTGGACGACCTGATGGCCGCCCTGAAGGAGATGCTCGTCCGCGCCCGGACGGGCCGGCTGCGCGGCTCCGAGCTGGGCGACGCCACGATCACCGTCACCGATCTGGGCGACCGGGGCGTGGAGTCGGTGACCGGCGTCGTCTTCCCGCCGCAGGTGGCCCTGCTCGGCTTCGGCGGGATCGTCCGGCGGCCGTGGGCGGTGGACGGGCTGCTGGGCGTCCGCCCGGTGGTCACCGCGACCCTGGCCGCCGACCACCGGGCCACCGACGGCCACACCGGCGCGCGCCTGCTGGAGGCCGTGGACCGGCTGCTGCAGAGCCCGGAGGAGCTATGACACCCCGAGAGGCACGCGATCTGGCCGCCCGCTCGCTGGAGAAGGCGGCGCCCGACGTCGACGCCGCGACGGTCGGCGGGGACGCCGACCTGCGCGAGGACCTCGGCCTCGACTCGCTCGACTTCCTCGGCTTCGTCGAGGGGCTGAGCGACGGCTCGGGCCTGCGCATCGACGAGGACGACTACGCGGAGCTGGCCACCCTGGACGGCTGCGTCGCCTATCTCGCCCGCCGAACCTGATCACGCGGGGGAGGCGGGGACGAAGGTCGGTCCGGGGGAGGGCCGATGCGCACTGGAACGCCGTACGCCCTCTCCGGATCCTGGTGGAGGGAAGGCCAGTGAGCGAGGTGGGGCGATGTACTCCGATCGGCAGGACGCGGGACGGCAACTCGTCGCCAACCTGAGGCGGTACACGGGTGGGGACGTCCGGATCCTCGGCCTGCACGGGGGCGGCGTCCCGGTGGCGGCCGAGACCGCCGCGCGGCTCGGGTGCGCGCTCGACGTGCTCGTCGTGCGCGAGCTCGTCGTCCCGGGGCCGCCCCGCGTCCTGGTGGGCGCGGTCGCGGAGGGGCCGGCGCGCGTCCTGGACGAGGAGGCCGCCCGGCGGGCGGGGGCCGGGGAGGCGCATCTGGGGGAACTGGAGCGGGACGCCCGCGTCGAGGCGCGGGCCCTCGGGCTCCGGCTGCGCGGGCGGCGCCAGAGCCTCCCGCTGGCCGGCCAGGACGCCATCGTGGTCGACGACGGCGCGGCCTGCCGCCTCGTCGCCGAGGCCGCGTGCCGCGACGCCCGGGCGCGGGGGGCCGGACGGGTCGTCTTCGCCGTGCCCACGGCGTCGCCCGCCACCGTCGACCATCTGTGGACCGTCGCCGAGGAGGTGGTGTGCCCGCTCTCGCCGACGTTCTTCGTCACCGCGAGCGACTTCTACCTGGACTTCCCGCCGGTCTCCGAGATCGAGGTCGGCCGGCTGCTCGAACGGGCGTCCGAGCGCACCGCGTGAGACCGCCCCGGCGCTCATCGCGCGGCCCGCCCGACGGTCGCCCGCCCGGCGGGCCCCACGGGTCTCAGGCCGCCCAGGTCTCCAGCGCGAGCAGGTCGCGCATCGAGACCATCCCCACCAGCCGACCGTGATCGTCCACCGGCAGGTGGCGGATGCCCGCCTCCAGCATCCGGCGCGCGACGTCCCGCGCGTCCTCGTCCAGGGCGGCGGTCTCGACGTGCGCCGAGGCGTACCCCGCCGCCTCCTCGGACGCCGGGTCGGCGGACGAGGCGAGGGCCCCGGCCAGGTCGCGCTCGGTGATGATCCCGGCGACCCGCTCCCCGTCGAGCACCGCCAGCGCGCCGACCTTCCTCTCGATCATCCGCCGCGCGACGTCGGCGAGCGGCTCGTCGGCCCGGCAGGCGAAGACCGTCGGCCGGTAAACGTTGCTGACCAGCATGTTCCCTCCCCGTTGGATCGGTGGCTCCAGGCGTCCGGGCGGACGCCCGCGCGCTCCTCAGCCCGTCCCGCCGCGCGCCGAGGCCCCCGCGGCCGCCTCGGTTCCGCGCCGCCCGGTTCCCCGGGCGGGCACCACCGCCACCGGGCAGAGCGCCTCCTGTAGCGCGGCCTGGGTCACCGGACCCAGGAGCGTCTGGGGCCCCGAGCCGATCCCGCGCGCGCCCAGGACCAGCAGCGCCGCGCCGCGGGCGGCGCCGATCAGGGCCTGCCGCGGAGTGTCGACCACGAACTCGCTCTCCAGCGGCACCTGCGGGAACCGGCTCCGCCAGAGCGCGAGGTCCTCCTCGAACCGCGCCATCGCCTCGCGCCTGATCAGTTGGGGGTCGCTGAAGGGGACGCGGTCCGGCCCGCGGAACGCGGCCGGGTCCCACCAGCTGCACACCGCCGTCACCGAGGCGTCGCGCAGCGCGGCCTCCTCGAAGGCGAAGCCGATGGCCGACTCGCCGCCCGTCGAGCCGTCCACGCCCACCACCAGCCGCTCACGGCCCCGGGGGGCGGACGGAAGGTCCGGCCCGACGACGACGACCGGGCGGTCGGCATGGGACGCCACCTGGACCGCGGTGGAGCCGACCGACAGGCCCTCGAACCCGCCGTGCCCCCGCGAGCCGAGCACGACGAGGGAGGCGTCGCGCGACGCCTCCAGCAGGACGGCGGAGGCCCATCCCCGCTCCAGGCGCCAGCGGACGTCCAGGCCCTCGGCGAGGGCGTGGGCCTTGCGCACGCCGTCGTCCGCCACGATCGCGCCCGCGCCGCGCAGGACCTCCAGCGTGTCGTTGTCCGGCTGGCGCAGCGGATAGGGCCAGTGCCAGGCATGGCAGACCGTGAGAGGCAGGCGGCGGAACCGCGCCTCCCGCACCCCCCACCGCAGCGCCTGGTCGGCGGCGGGCGACCCGTCGTACCCGACCAGGACGGCGCCCGTCCTCTCGTGATCGTTCATGGCCGATCCCTCCCCCTGTCGGTGTGTCCAGCCTTCCCCCGGGCGGAAAGGCGCAGGCAGGGGCCGCTGTCCCCGGTTCGAGGGACCTTCGGCCCTGGGACCGGGGCAGGAATGCGGACAGAATCGACAAAGCGCCCGCAAATCCGCACCTCGCGGGCGTGGCTCGGCGCGCACTCCGGGGAATGACCTTGTTTGTACCGTTTGTTCCCCGTGCAGAGGGCGGAGGGATGACCCATCCATCGCCCGCGCTCAGGCGCGAGCACGAATCGAGTGACGCGCAGCGCCTCGCCCGCGACCTGGCCGACGAGATCACCCGTCGCCTGTTCGGCATCGGCCTGGAACTGCACGCCGCCCTGGCCCGCATCCAGGACCCCCACGCCACCCGGCGCGTCCGGGCGGCCCTGACCGGACTGGACGACACCATCGACGACCTGCGCCGCGTCGTCTTCGACCTCCACGCCGCCGCCCGGGACCGGGATGCCGCCGACCGCTGAACCCGCGCCCCGCCCGGCGGTCGGTTACGTTGGAGCGGTGCGCGCACGAGATCTCGCCGTCGAATACCCGATCGTCACGCCGGACAGCGGTGCGCTGGACGCGGCGCGGCTGGTGGCCGAGCACCGGCTCGCCGGGCTGATCGTGGTCGACCCCGGCCGCCGGCCCGTCGCGGTGATCCCCGCCTCCCAGCTGCTGCGGTCCATCATCCCCCCGCACGTCCGCGACGACCCCGCCCTGGCCCGGGTCTACGACGAGCGGCACGCCGACATGCTGTGCGCCCGGCTCGGCGAGAAGAGCGTCGCCGATCTGCTCGGCGAGGAGCGCAAGGCGCTGCCCGTCGTCGACGCCGACGCCACCGTCATGGAGATCGCCAGCGTCATGGCGGCCGACCGCAGCCCCGTCGTCGCGGTGAGCGGCGAGGCCGACCGCACCGACGCGCCGATGATCGGCGTCATCACCGTCGCCCACCTCCTCGACCGGCTCCTGCCCGAGCGGCCGCCGAGCTGAGCCGGAGGCCCCGCCGGCGCCTCCCCGGGGTCATCGCGTGAGCGGGGTCTCGGCCTCCACGCGGGTCAGCTTCTCGGGATTGCGGACGTAGTAGAGGCCGGTGATGCGGGCGCCCTCGACGCGGACCGCCAGGACGCCGTCGAGCTCGCCGTCCAGCCGCATGACGAGCGCGGGGTTGCCGTTGACCACGGTCTGCTCGATGGTGACCGTGCTCTTCACCCTGCCGGTGCCGCCGACGATGTAGCGGGCCACCTTCTCGGCGCCGGTGACCGGCCGGAGCGCCGCCTGCTTGAGCCCGCCGCCGTCGCCCACCATCACGACGTCGGGGGCGAGCACGTCGAGCAGCCCCTGGAGGTCGCCGGTGTCGAGAGCGCGCCTGAACGAGTCCAGCACGGCCCGGGTCTCGGCCTGCGAGACCGCCTCGCGGGGGCGGCGGGCGTCGACGTGCCGGCGGGCGCGGTGGGCGATCTGGCGGACGGCGGCGGTGCTCTTGCCGACCGCGGCCGCGATCTCCTCGTAGCCGACGTCGAAGACCTCCCGCAGCACGAAGACGGCGCGTTCGGTGGGCGCCAGCGTCTCCAGGACGAGCATCAGCGCCATCGACATGCTCTCGGCGAGCTCGACGTCCTCCGCCACGTCCGGCGAGGTGAGCAGCGGCTCCGGCAGCCAGGGCCCGACGTAGGCCTCCCTGCGCCGCGTCATCGTCCGCAACCGGTTGAGCGCCTGCCGGGTGGTGATCCGGACCAGGTAGGCGCGCCGGTCGCGCACCTGCGCCAGGTCGACCTTGACCCACCGCAGCCAGGTCTCCTGGAGGACGTCCTCGGCGTCGGCGGCGGAACCGAGCATCTCGTAGGCGACGGTGAAGAGGAGGTTGCGGTGGGTGACGAAGTCCTCGGTCGCCGGATCGGCGGCGTGGTCGCTCACGGAATCATCCTTCCTGCACGGGTCGCCCACAGGACACCGCGGGCGGCCCGTCCGTAACACCGGCGCACGTGTGCTCCGTCACATCCGCGCGTGCGGTCAGTGGAGGCGGTGGTGGAGGGGTGTGGCCAGTTCGGCGGTGCTCAGCGTCAGCGCGACGGTGTAGTCGATCAGGTGGTCGCGGTCGACGTCCAGGTCCCCGCGGAACCAGGTGGTGAACAGCTCCCAGAGCCCCGCGGTGAGGGTCAGGCCGGTCAGTTCCACGTCGACGTCGGGAAGCGGGACCTGGTCGAGGGTCTCGTGGGTCTGCGCGGCGAAGATCACGGCCATGGTCCGGATGATCTCGATGCGCCGGCGCTGGAGCAGGGGCGAGGAGGGGAACGCGTGGGTGAGGATGTGGGCCCGGCGCGGGTCGGTGGTCAGGAAGTCGAACACGGCGGTGACCACGGCGCGGGTGCGGGCCTGCGGATGCCGGGGCGCCCGGCGGGCGGCGGACAGGATCACGTCGGTGCCCCGGGCGACCTGGTCGT
The DNA here is from genome assembly GCF_040653175.1 of Actinomadura sp. NPDC048032. Lineage (NCBI taxonomy): Bacteria > Bacillati > Actinomycetota > Actinomycetes > Streptosporangiales > Thermomonosporaceae > Actinomadura > Actinomadura sp. NPDC048032. The sequence goes on along the minus strand of NZ_JBEZJP010000479.1, from coordinate 182 downwards.
CGACGATCGCCAGGAGAAGGGCGTCGCGGTCCGGGAAGCTCTCGTAGAAGTAGCGGTCGTTGAGCCCGGCCTCGGCGCACACCTTCCGCACGGTCGTGGCGGCCCACCCCTGGGTGCCCAGCAGCTCCAGCCCGGCCGCCAGCAGCGCGGCCCGGCGGCGGGCCCGGCGCTCGTCGGCGGGC
>NZ_JBEZJP010000478.1:0-5819 GCF_040653175.1 Actinomadura sp. NPDC048032 | reverse complement strand
CCGAGCTGATCCCGCGCTCGGAGTGCCTCGCCGACGTCGTCGACCGCATGCTGCCGTACTGGTACGACTCCATGAGTTGCTGCAGGAGCAGCATCCCGACCTTGCGGAGCTGCCCATGCGCGAGGTGGCGGGCGGGTGGGACAACCAGCAGTGGCGCCTGGGGGACGAGTTGGCCGTGCGCATGCCGCGCACGGAGCGTGCCCCGGACCTGCAGCGCAAGGAGCGCCGCTGGTTGCCCGTCCTGGCCCCGCGCCTGCCGCTCCCGGTCCCTAACCCGGTACGGCTCGGTGAGCCGTCCGAGCGTTTCCCGAAGCCCTGGACCGTCATGACGTGGGTTCACGGCGAGCCACTGGACTCCACCTCGATCAACCGCGTCGACCACGCGACCGACACTCTGGCGGGCTTCCTCAGGGCACTTCACGTGGAGGCGCCCAGCGAGGCGCCGATCAGTTCGGACCGCGGTGCTCACCTCGGCAAGTACACGGACGACTTCCACCACGTCCTCGACGCCGTTGCCCTGGGTGGTATCGCCGACGATGTCCAGGGCGTCTGGGATGACGCCGTTGCGGCGCCCGAGCGGGAGGGTCCGCCGGTCTGGGTGCATGGTGACCTTCATCCCGCGAACGTCGTCATCTCGGACGGGACGCTCTCAGGCGTGATCGACTTCGGTGACATGTTCGCCGGCGACCCGGCGTGGGACCTCGCGGCCGCATGGGTCATCCTTCCCTCGGGCGCCGCCGCACGCTTCTTCGACGCCTATGCGCATGCCGACGAGGCGACGATCCGGCGCGCCCGGGGGCTCGCTGCTCTGAAAAGCCTGATCCTCATGCTGATAGGCCAGAACGGAGACCGGGGCATTCCTGGCGGCAAGCCGACCTGGGGCCCCGCAGGCCGGGCAGCGCTTGATCGCATTCTGAGGGGAGCTCAACTGTAGGCACGTCTCGCGGATTTCTCTTGTGCGCGCATGGCACTCACCCGCGGCTGAACCTGCATCCGCTGCGCCTGCTCGGTGGCCTCGGCCGAACGGCGGGCTGCCCATCGACGCCCTCGATCGCGGCCAGCCAGGCGTGAGCGGGGCTCGCGGTTTGCGGGTGCCGACTTACTCGCTCGATGTCGGCTCGGTTCGCCAGCGGGCACGCAGTACCCCGTCGGTGTCGGGCAGCACCGCGGCGAACAGCGGGTGATGGTCGCCCGCGGTCAGGGGAATCACCGCCGCGGCGCGCGCATGGGCCAGTAGCGCGGCCAGTTCGGCGAACTGTTCCTCGCCACCGATTCGGCTCGCGATGTGTCCTGCCGGGTCCTGCCAGACAAGTTCGATCGAACCCTCCTCGGGGAACGCGGCCACAACCGCATCTAGGTCGGAGGACAGGTCCGGCCGCACGGTCACCCGGGCGCGCGGGGTAAGCCCGGCACGTACTCGGTCAATGTCCGCGAAAGTGAGGCGATACCACCGGGAGGCGTTGCCGACGTAGCACTCCTGCAGGAGAAGCGCCCCTTCCCCGGGAATCTTCAGGGACACAGCAGCCCAGAAGTCATCGTCAGCGAGGCACTGCTCGCCGGGCTCTATCTCCGGTTCGTAGGGAGATGCGTCGATCCGTTCGGGAAACAGCCCCAGTTCACCAGTGAGGGCCTGCGCCCGCTCACATGGCACGATGCTCCCAACGTACACGTACTGGTCGTACCCGACGTGGACGAAGAACCGGTCTTGGACCTCCAGCCGACACCAGGCGCCGTTGTCGCGCAGCATCGCCCGGACCAGTTCCAGCCCGACGGTCACCGGCACCTGCGCGCCGTCGTGATAGCCCGATAGGTCGGCCGGGAACAACCCAGCCAATCCGTATCCCTCGACCGGAGGCTCAAGCCCGAAATGCGCCAGACCGGCCACCTCCGGCTCGCGGATGTCAAGACGTTCGACTCCGGTGTCGTGCGCGAAGGCGGCCACGGCCTCCAGATAGGCGGCCTCAACCGGCCCGTGATCGCTTATCGAGTCCTCGCCGCCGACATAGTGACCACGCTCATCGCGGTCTGCCGGGTTGTACTTGGTAATCCGGTAGACATGCGGCAGCACGTCACCACCACTCCTTCGCAGGACGAAAGGACGGCGAGCTCAGCCGTTCGCCTGGTCACCAACCGATCCTGTGCCCTACTCGCTCGAACGATATTCGAGGGCCAACCCCTGACCTACGGATCAAAGCCCGGAGCTCTTGTATCAGAGCACAGCTTGGCCGCCTGATGACCGGGCGGCCGGTCCATCTCCTCGGTTTCGGGCACTCGACGACCCGGCCGGCCATCGGAGGTTTCACCTCTCGCACCCGGAACTGGTGTCACCGGGTGGACGTCGTAAGGATCATGCTGAGAGCTGAGGACTTCATGGCGTCGGCCGATGTGAACACCGACGTGGCCGCCAACGTGCTCGCTTATGTGGCCGAGTTGGAGCGGCGTGGCGTCATCGTCTCCGAGGTGGAGCACGAGCCGGATGCCGACGGCGCGGAGGAGTGGTCCTTCCGCCTCAAGATCGCGAATCGGTGGCTGGTGCGCGTCATGATGCCGGTCTGGCCGCTGGAATGGGTACAGCGCCCCGCGGAGTTCGAGGAGCAGACCGCAAACACCGAGTGGCAAGGCGGCATGTACGTCGACGGCAGCCTGGACGGCCCGGCCGACTTCGACGATGAGTATCCGACCTGGGAGGAGGCCGTCGAAGCGGGCGTCCGCATCGCCCAGGCCGCCGAGCAGGAGGACTGACCGACCCCAGACGAACGGCTGGGCGGATCTCGCACGGTCGCGCCCAGGCCGCGCATCCCGCGTAGCAGCAGGTCGGAAGCCGACCTCCGATCCGCCCGCCTCCCCTCTCCGCCAGCCCCGCTCGGCGGGCCCGGCGCACGCCGCCTCACCGGCGGCACGGCAGACGCGGGGTTGCGGTGGAGGGGGTTGCCGAACGGTATCGCCGATCACCTGTGTCGATGTCCGCAGTCGTGCGCACGTTCCCTGGAGTCGCGTGAACGTGGCGGGCGGCGGGGTGACCGGTTTAGGGCATGTGATGGCGCGGGGTGCGAGCGGTGGTGATGATGTCGGTATGACGAGGCACGGCTGGGCGTGGACAGGCGCCGGCGTGTCGGTGGCGGCGGTGGCCGGGCTGGGTGCCTACTTCGCAGCGGTGGGATTGGACAAGGCCGACAAGCTGGCCAGTGTGGTCGGTGCGCTCACCGCATTGATCGGGTTGGCCATGGCGGCGTACGGGTTGTTCGCACCGGGTGGACATCAGGTGTCGCAGCGCGCCACGGCGTCGGGCCAGGGCCGGGTGAACCAGGTCGGCGGAAAGCAGGCCACCACCGGTGACCGAGGCGGCGGCCCGGGCAGTGGTGTTCCCCGCCGCGTGACGCAGGACGCCGAAGCGACGGAAGACGGGACGATCTCCCAGGTCGGAGGGGATCAGGACCCGCCGGGTCAGCCGTGACCGGCCGCTGGCCCGGGCGCGGGCGGCGATCGCAGAAGGCCGAGGCATCCGGTGACGCCCAGATCAATCAGGTGGCCGGGGATCAGCACGCGGTCGTCATCGGCGGGCGGGCTCATGTGGACCGGATGGTGCTCGTCGAGAAGAACCAGGGCACCATCGAGCTGCACGTTCCGGAGCTGCCGCATTCGGTTCCCGCGCAATTGCCGCCGGACCTCGCCGACTTCACCGGGCGGAGCGCGGAGCTGGGCCGGCTCCGGGAATGCGTGGCGGCGGGCACGCCGGGCGGGGCCGTGCTCATCACCGCGATCTCAGGTAAGCCAGGGGTGGGCAAGTCCTCCCTTGTGCAGCACTTCGGCCACGAGCTTGCCGGCCGGTTCCCCGACGGCCAGCTCTACGTGGACCTGCGCGGTGCCGAGGACGAGGTCGCGCAGACCACCGGAGACGTCCTGGGGTGGTTCCTCAGAAGCCTGGGGGTGCGCGAGTACGACGTCCCCGATCGCGTCTCGGAGAGAGCGGCGCTGTACCGGTCCCGGCTGGCGAACCGGCGGGTCTTGGTCGTGCTGGACAACGCACGCGACGAGGCGCAGGTGCGCCCCCTGCTTCCCGGCGCTTCCGGATGCCTGGTGCTGGTGACGAGCCGCCGGTGGCTGGCGTTGGAGGGGGCGGAGGTACTGCCGCTGGACCTCTTCTCCGCCGAGGAGGCGATCGAGCTGCTGCGCCGCATCGCCGGCGACGGGGTCGATGCGGAGCCCGAACACGCCGCAGAGGTCGTCCGGTTGTGCGGATACCTGCCACTGGCCGTGCGCATCGCGGGCACGCTCGCGGCGCGGCGTTCGTGGACACCGGCCCGGCTGGCCGCGCGGCTGGCCGACGAGCACAAGCGCCTCAGCCGCCTCAAGCACGGCGACCTGGACGTGCGGGCTGCTTTCACGCTGTCCTACCGTGAGCTGTCCGGCCCGGAGGCACACCTGTTCCGCCTGTTAGGCACGCTGGTAACGCTGGAGTTCGACGCCGATCTCGCTGGCGCGCTGCTCGGCGAGGAGAGGGAGGCGGACCCCACCGATCTTCTGGACGCGCTTGCGGACGCGACGCTCATCGAGGAGATCGCCTCGGCTCGGTTCCACATCCATGATCTCATCCGGCTCTTCGCCCGCGAGCTGTTGAACCAGGAGGGCGACGCGGCAGTCGAACGGGCGCGGGACAGGATGCTCACCTGGTACGGGCAGAAGATGAATGCCGCCGTGCAGCCGCTTACACGACGGCCAGGGCAGGACGTCGACGACGATCCCGAACAGATCGGCGCGGCACTCAAGGCCCTTGAGTGGCTCGATGCCGAGGTGCCGGCGTTGCTGTCGGCCATGGAGCTCGCGGCGAGCGCCCAGCACCCAGGCTTTCTGGCCACGTCGATGGCGGTCCTGCATCCGTTCCTGCAATCCCGTCGCGCCTGGTCCGCCATGGAGCGGATGGCCAGAGCGGAGGAGTCCTTCGCCGAGATCGCAGGCGACTCCGAACTCCTGGCGGGCGCTCTCGAACAGGCGGGACAGGCCCAGTGGCAGCAAGGCGCCTTCGACAGGGCCGTGACGACGCTCTCGCACGCGCGCGACGTCGCGCGTTCCGGTGGCCTGGCGGGCTATGAGATCGACATTCAGATGATGCTGGCCCGCGTTTTCAGCGACATGCGCGATGACCACCGGTTCCAGGAGGCGATGCGATCAGCGCGCGCCCTGGCTCGGGAGACCGGTGACCGCGAGCGCGCCGTGCGCCTGGACTCCTTCGAGGCCCTGGTCGCGGCGACCGCCTCCGACGTGACCGACTACGACGCGCAGTACGCGCGGCTCGTCCAGGTCCTGGCCGAGGCCCGCGCCGGGGGGCAACACGGGTTGGTCGCCAGGACGCTGATCATCATGGGGACACTGCAGCACCGGCGGAGCAAGGGAGGGGACGCGGCGCTGCTATGGCAGGAGGCGCTCCAGATCGCGCTCGACAGCGAGGACGAGCACACCGAAGCCAACGCCCGAGAGAACCTGGCCACCTACTACATCGATGCCGGCGACCATCAAAGAGCCCGCGAGCACTGCGAGCGCGCCCTCCCCATTTTCCTGCGGATCGGCCAACACGAGTATGCGGCCACTATGAGCCTGTTCCTCGCGAGGATGGCGCGCGACCGGAGCGACTGGCCATCGGCCGCCGAGCACTACGCCCTCACTGCCACGCTTTTCGAAGAACTCGGTGAGGACTTCGTTTTCGGTATGGGGAACATGCGGCTGAACCTCGGCGACGCCCTGAGCCGGCTCGGCCGCCTCGACGAGGCCGAGCGGGAGCTCCGCAGGGCGCAGGAGATCCTCAGCCGATTCGACACGCCGCT
>NZ_JBEZJP010000477.1:0-5822 GCF_040653175.1 Actinomadura sp. NPDC048032 | reverse complement strand
CCGACAACACCGAGTTCGACAACGGCTTCAAGACCCAGTGGGAGATGTTCCTGCGCCACGTCGCCGACGACGGCCCCTTCCCCTGGGACTTCTACCGGATGCTGCGGCATAAGGAGTTCGACGCCGCGGAACTCTCCCTTTCCTCCTACGTGATGAACCTCGCCACGTCCGGAGACTTCATCGCGATTCCCGTCTTCCCTTCTCGCGCCTTCCGCCACAACGGCATCTACGTGAACGCCGCCTCGGGGATCACCGATCCCGCCGACCTGGCCGGACGGCAGATCGGGGTCCCCGAGTACCAGATGACCGCCGCCGTCTGGATACGCGGTATCCTCGCCGAACGCCACGATCTGCCGTTCACCGCCGTCCACTACCGCACCGGCGGTCTACACGAACCCGGCCGGGTCGAGAAGATTCCCCTGCCCGACCGCATCGGTGTCGAAGTCACGCCCGTCAAACCCGGACAGACTCTGACCGGTATGCTCCTGGCCGGCGAAATCGCCGCCCTCTACAGCGCCCGGATGCCGTTGCCATTCGCAGAGGGCCACCCCGACATCCGCCGCCTGTTCCCCCGGCCCCGCGAGGTGGAGGAGCAGTACTACGCCGACACCGGCATCTTTCCGATCATGCACACCCTGGTCCTGCGGCGCGAGCATTACGACCGCCGCCCCTGGCTCGCCCGCTCTTTGTACGAGGCCTTCGAGAGGGCCCGCGCCAATGCCCTGCGTCGCATTGGCGAGACCAATGCCCTGCGTTACGCCCTTCCCTGGCTCTATGACGACATCGAGCGCACCAAGGCCGCCATGGTCACCGACTACTGGCCGTACGGCATGGCCTCCAACGAGACCACCCTCCGTACCCTTCTGCGGTACTCACACGAACAGGGGCTCACGCCGGAACTGCTCACGCCGACCGATCTGTTCGCTCCCGAGACCCTCGCGGCCTACAAGATCTGATCGAGCCCGCCTCGGAAAAGCATGATCACCTGGAACCGGTTCGCCGCTCCGCGAGGAACGGCCGAGGGGTCTCATAAACGATTGATCATGGCACCGCTGAGGGGGCAGACCTGCCGGGGCTCGGCATTCGGGTGTGGGGGGCGTCTCCCCAACGAAAGTGGCCCTCCTCTTCGAGAGGGGCCACTTTCCGTCCAGGCGCAGGACCTTGCCCTTGTCGTCGTGGACGCGGTGCGGCCCCCCTTCACGGGCGGGAGCAGCACGCCGACGTGCCGGGCAGGGCCGGCGGCTGATGCGAGGACGACGCGTTCCGCCGGCCTCGGTGCTGGGCACGGTGGGAGCGCGGGCGGCGTCGGGCGCCGCATGGGAAGGAGTGTCGCATCGCGGAACTTCGCCGCCGTGCTCACGGGCTGCGGTGAGCACCTCTTCTCGCGGCACAACGAACTGATGGTCGAATCCACGCGCCGCCAGTGTATGAACAGTATTTGCATACTTTTGGACGTGTTTGACTGCCTGGCGAGGCACAGTGCATGTGATGGTTTCAGGGACTCTGCGACGACTCGCCATCACCTCCGTCAGGGCCCGCCTGAGTCTGGTCATGGTGGTGCTGTCGCTGCTCACCTTCGGCGCCCTCGGGATCGGCGTCGAGCAGGCGGTCCGCGCCAGGATCGAGAACGCGGCCTTCAAGGAGACCCAACGTGTGGCCGGCGAGTGGATCGGCTCGATGAACTCGCCCAAGCCGGGGCAGCCGAGCGCCACCTCGCGCGTGCCCTACCTCCAGCTGGTCGATCCCCGGGGAAGGGTGGTGGCGGCGAGCCGTGCCGCCGGCGGCCGTCCCGCGATCAGCACGCTCTGGCCGCCCTTCGACGACCAGATACAGAACCGGGTCCAATGCGCGGACGGCCAGTGCCTCATGCTCACGGCCAGCCGGGTCTCCCCGCAGAGGACGATAGCGCTGTGGAACGGCGACACCCACGTCGTCTATGCGGCCATGCCGCGGCCCGCGGTGCTGGACGCGCCTCGGCTCCATGCCATGACCGCCGCCATCGTGCTGGTCGCCGTCGGGTTGACGGGGTGGGGGACCTGGTGGGTGGTAGGCCGCACCCTGCGCCCGGTCGAGTCGATGCGGAAGCAGATCGCCGAGATAACCATCGGCGACCTCAGCCGTCGTCTCACGCAGCCGCCGGGTGACGATGAGATCGCTCGCCTCGCTCGCACTGCGAACCAGGGAATCTCCAAGCTGGAGAACGCGACCAAACGCCAGCGCCGGTTCGGATCCATGGTCTCCCACGAACTGCGCCGACCGCTCACCGGCCTGCGGGCGCACCTGGAAGAGGTGTTGCTGGCTCCCGATGCCGACTGCCGCGAGGGGATACAGGGCGCTCTGGTGACGGCCGAACGACTTCAGGCGATCATTGACGAGATGCTGGAGCTGGCTCACGTCAGCTCAGGGCGGCGAGCGGTCGAGCCCGTGGACCTGAACGCACTGGCCCGTGCGGAAGCCGAAAGGGTGAGCGGCGGGCCTCCCATCGTCGTGCACGCCGCCGATGAGGCCGCCGTCCTCGGCAATCAGGTACAACTGACCGGGGTTCTGACGAACCTTCTGGTCAATGCCCAACGCCACACCCGCACCAGTGTTCACCTGACCGTGGGCCGATCGGAGGGACAGGCGACGGTCACCGTCCTGGACGACGGGAAGGGAATCCCTCCCGGCGACAGAGAGCGTGTCTTCCAGCCCTTCGTCCGTCTGCGCGAGGGCCGCCGCCGCGATCCCCATGGGAGCGGCCTCGGCCTGGCGATCTGCCGAGCCGTCGCCGAGTCCCACAACGGAACCCTCCAGGTCGAGGACTCCCCGCGAGGCGCTTGTTTCGTCCTGCGCATCCCGCTCGCTCCGACCGGTTCGAGGCCTGAGGAGAGCGTCCCGGCCCCTCCGTCATCCGTCTACGAGGCAGACGCATGACGCACACCACACCCTCTGCCCATATCGGGCCTGCTGCTCCACCTCGACCGAGGCCGAGGCGATACCGCCGAGGCTGAGCGGCGCCTCATCGCCCGAGGTTTCTACGAGGGCTCGGCGCAGGTGGACGGCATCTGTACGTCCCGCGCTAGCGGTCGGGCGGTCGCCGCCCCGGCGCGGTAGTCCTGCGGGCTGACGCCGTGCTCGCGCTTGAAGGCCGTGCTGAGCGCGAAGGCGTTGCCGTAGCCGACCCGGCGGGCCACGGCCTCCAGCGTCGCGTCCGTCTCGCGCAGCAGGTCGGCGGCCTGCGCGAGGCGGACGCCGGTGAGGTAGGCCATGGGCGGCTCGCCGACCAGCTTCGCGAACCGCTGCGCCAGCGCCGCGCGCGACACCCCGACCCCGGCCGCGAGGTCCGCGACCGTCCAGGGATAGGCCAGGTCGTCGTGCAGGAGCCGGAGCGCGGGCCCGACGACCGGGTCGCCGTGGGCGCGGTACCAGCCCGGGGCGGCGGCGTCCGGGCGGGAGAACCAGGCGCGCAGGGTCGCGATGAGCAGCAGGTCCAGGAGCCGGTCGAGGACGACGTCCTGGCCGGGCTCGTCCTTGCCGATCTCCTCCTGGAGCACGGCGACGAGCGGCGACCTCCACGCGTCGCCCCGGACGACCGCCATCGCGGGCAGCGCGGCCAGCAGCCGCTGCGTGACGGCCCCGCGCATCTGGTAGGTGCCGACCAGCATGACCGCCGGCCCGTCCGGGTCGTTGCCCCAGGCGCGGACGCCGAGGTCCATGGCCTCCGACAGGCTCGTGCCGTCCGGGGTGGTGCAGCGCTGGCCGGGATGGATGACGATCTGCGGCGCGGTCGCCGGGTCGTCGCTGACGGTGTAGGCGTCCGGCCCCCGGAAGATGACCATGTCGCCGGGGCCGACCCGCTGGGGATCACCGTCGTCGGGGACCAGCCAGGCCTCGTCCCTGACCATGGAGAGCAGGGTCAGCGGCGCCTCGTCCTGGATCCGGAGCGACCAGGGCGGCGCGAGGGTCGAGCGCAGCATGAACGCTCCCCGCGCGCGCGGACCGTCGAGGAGTTCGGCCAGGGCGTCCATGGAGGCCAGCGTAGACGCTGGCGTATGCGGGCGAGCGCCTCGACCATGGTGGCCGGAACCGCCCGGCTGTTGACTTCAGGGCATGACGAACAGCGAATCCGGAATCATCGAAAGCGGCCTCACCCTCGTCCTCGGCGGGACCGGCAAGACCGGCCGCCGCGTCGTCGAGCGGCTGGAGGCCCTGGACCTCCCCGTGCGCATGGGCTCGCGGTCGGCCTCCCCGCCCTTCGACTGGGAGGACGAGTCCACCTGGGCGCCCGTCCTGCGGAACGTCGAGAACGTCTACCTCTGCTACTACCCCGACCTGGCCGTTCCCGGCGCCCCCGACGCCATCCGCGCGTTCACGGGTGCGGCGGTGGACGCGGGCGTGCGGCGCGTGGTCCTGCTGTCGGGGCGGGGCGAGCCCGAGGCGCGGGACTGCGAGCGGATCGTCCAGGCGTCCGGCCTGGCCTGGACGGTCGTGCGGGCGAGCTGGTTCGCGCAGAACTTCAGCGAGGACTACCTGCTCGACCCCGTGCGGGCCGGGGAGGTCGTCCTCCCGGCGGGCGAGGTCCCGGAGCCGTTCGTGGACGCCGACGACATCGCGGACGTCGCGGTCGAGGCGCTCACCCGGGACGGCCACGCCGGGCAGGTGTACGAGGTCACCGGGCCCCGGGCGCTCACGTTCGCCGAGGCGGTCGCCGAGATCGGCCGCGCCGCGGGACGCGAGGTCGCCTTCGTTCCCGTCGGCGCGGAGGAGAACGCGGCGGCCCTCCGGGAGCACGGCGTGCCCGAGGAGGTCGTCGGCCTGCTGACCTACCTGTTCACGACCGTGCTGGACGGGCGCAACGCCCGGCCCGCCGACGGCGTCCAGCGGGCCCTCGGCCGCCCGCCGCGCGACTTCTCCGAGTACGCGCGCGAAACCGCCGCCAGCGGCATCTGGAACCACTGACCTGAGGACCGGACGACATGAAATTCTCTCTCGCGGGCGTCTCGGCGACCCTCTCCATCATCATGGCGGCCGGGATGGCCGGAACCTTCTTCGGTTTCTCCACCGGCGTCATGCCCGGGCTGAACGCGGCGCGGCCCGCTTCGGCGATCGACGCCATGCAGGGCATCAACCAGAGGATCCAGAACCCGGTCTTCGTGGCGATGTTCCTCCTGGTGCCGGTTCTGGCGGCGGCGGCGGGGGTGCTGCTGCTCACCCTGGACCAGAAGTCGGCGGCCCTGCTCTTCTTCGCCGCCGCAGGCCTGTACTTCGCGGGGGCGCTCCTCCCGAGCTTCGCGGTCAACATCCCGATGAACGACGTCCTGGACGGCGTCGCGATCCCGAAGGACGCGGTCGAGGCGGCGAAGATCTGGTCGGACTACTCCGGCCGCTGGACGGCGTGGAACACCGTCCGCGCGGTGTTCAGCTGGGCGAGCCTCCTCGCCATGAGCCTGGCCGTCTACGTCTGGGGCAGGAACAACTGACCGATCTGACGCACCGGCGGGGTCCGTGCTCCGGCAAGGAGCATGGACCCCGTTTCCATGCCTCCCTCAGCCGTTCCTTCTGAACCATCCGGCCCTTTTAAAAACGCTACCCCGGAGGGGCGCGGCACAGCTCTCGGCCTTCCGGAGGCGCACGGAGGCGGCTGCGGGCGAAATGCGCCGCGACCACCAGGAATGCTGTACTCTGCCGAGGCGGAGACGCTCTGACGAACACTTCGATGTCCTCTTGTCGTCTCGGACGGCGAAAGGCGGTTCCTCAGGGGCGGCTCGTGACAACCAAAAGGAAGCCAACGCCGCGAATTCGTCTTGACGGATGGCTCGCGCCTCTACCAAGGACAGCTCGCC
>NZ_JBEZJP010000476.1:0-5841 GCF_040653175.1 Actinomadura sp. NPDC048032 | reverse complement strand
GCGTGCTGACCGTCGCCACCGCGTCGCGGCAGGCGGCGCTCTACCGGCTGCTCGGCGACCGGCTGTTCTGGCTGGTGCCGACCCTCGGCCTGCTGGTCGCCTCGCTGCGCTCCAACGAGGACAACAACGCCGACGGCTGGTGGAACGTGTTCGCCAAGCCGGCGCAGCTGACCGCCGAGTCCTACGGCGCGCTGCTGGACAAGGGCGACTTCGTCGACTCGTTCTGGAACACGGTGCTGATCACCGTCCCGGCGACGCTGCTGGTGGTCGCGATCGCCTCGCTGGCCGCCTACGCGTTCGCCTGGATGGAGTTCCCCGGACGGGACTGGCTGTTCCTCGGCGTCGTGGCGCTGCTGGTGGTGCCGGTCCAGGTCGCGCTGATCCCGGTCGCCAGGCTGTACGGCTACATCGAGTTCGGAAGCTTCCACATGTTCGGCTCGATCACCGGGGTCGTGCTGTTCCACGTGGCCTTCGGGCTGCCGTTCGCCATCTTCCTGCTCCGCAACTTCTTCGCGGCGATCCCCCGGGACCTGCTGGAGGCGGCGCGGATGGACGGCGGCTCGGAGTGGACGATCTTCCGCCGGGTGATCTTCCCGCTGGGCGGCCCGGCGATCGCCTCGCTCGGCATCTTCCAGTTCCTGTGGGTGTGGAACGACCTGCTGGTCGCGCTGGTGTTCGCCGACACCGGGTCGCAGCCGATGACCAAGTGGCTGCAGTCGCAGATGCGGCAGTTCACCGGCAACATCGACATCCTCGCGCCCGGCGCGTTCCTGTCGCTGGTCGTCCCGCTGATCGTGTTCTTCGCCTTCCAGCGCTACTTCGTCCAGGGAGTGCTCGCCGGCTCGGTGAAGTGACGCCCGCCGGGACGACGGTGCCCACGGCCTCACCGAGGCCGTGGGCACCGCCCTGTCGCAGCGGGATGGTCAGCCGGACTTGCGCAGGTCCGCGGCGCCGTGCCGTTCGGCGACGTCGGGGTGCCCGATGGCCAGACCGCTGGACGGGTCGAAGAAGTGCAGGCGGCGCGTGTCGACGGCGAGGTCCACGTCCTGCCCCGGGCGCACGTGCGAGCGGGAGTTGACGCGGGCCGTCCACAGCGCCTTGTTGTCGATCAGCGGGATCGCCTCGGCCTCGCCCTCGGCGGCGTCCTCGGCCAGGTCGGCGGTGTCCTTGTGCTCGACCGGCGGGGCGTCGATCGTGAAGATCACGTTGATCTCGCTGCCGAGCTCCTCGGTGACGCTGCTGCGCACCGCCATCGGCGCCCAGCCGGGCTGGGCGTGCGCGGAGTCCTCGAAGTCCGACGGGCGGATGCCGAGGATGACCTTCTTGCCGAGGTAGTCGCCCAGGCCCGGCTTGTCGTCCATGACCGCGGCCGGGACGGGCAGCGTGTAGCCGGCGAAGGAGACCCGCGCCCCGCCGTCGCCGGTCTCGAGGTCGGCGAGCACGAAGTTCATCGCGGGCGAGCCGATGAACCCGGCCACGAACAGGTTGACGGGGTTGTCGAACAGCCGCTGCGGGGTGTCGACCTGCTGGAGCTTGCCCTCGCGCAGCACGCACACCCGCGATCCGAGCGTCATGGCCTCGACCTGGTCGTGGGTGACGTACACGGTGGTGACGCCGAGCCGCTCGTGCAGCTGGCTGAGGGAGGCGCGCATGGAGACGCGGAGCTTGGCGTCGAGGTTGGACAGCGGCTCGTCCATCAGGAACGCCTGCGGCTGGCGGACGATGGCGCGGCCCATCGCGACGCGCTGCCGCTGGCCGCCCGACAGCGCGGCCGGCTTGCGGGACAGGTACTGCTCCAGGCCGAGCATCTTGGCGGCGTCGCGGACCTTCTGCTTGATCTCCGCCTTCGGCGTCCCGCGCAGCTTGAGGCCGAACGCGAGGTTCTGCTCGACCGTCATGTGCGGGTAGAGGGCGTAGTTCTGGAACACCATCGCGATGTCGCGGTCCTTCGGCGCGAGGTCGTTGACGACCTGGTCGCCGATGGAGATCTTCCCGCCGGAGATCTCCTCCAGCCCGGCGATCATCCGCAGCGCGGTGGACTTGCCGCAGCCGGACGGCCCGACCAGCACCATGAACTCGCCGTCGCGGATCTCCAGGTCGAGCCCGTCGACGGCCTTGACTCCGCCGCCGTACACCTTGTCGACCCGGTCCAGCACGATCTTGGCCATCCGAACCCCTTTGGAAACGTTTCCGCCGTTCCCCCGCCGAGCAGGGGATATGTCGTATTGGCTGGAGTAAACATCATGGAATCGTTTCCAGGGGAGACGTCATCGTGAGAAGATGATCGAAACGGGCGGAAAGGGACGGTGCGCGGGTGGCGGAACGGCGGGCGGCGACGATCAAGGACGTGGCCGCGGCGGCGGGCGTCGGCATCGCCACGGTGTCGCGGGTGTTCTCCGGGACGGGCTCGGCGAGCGCCGCGACCCGCGAGCGGGTGCTGGCCGCGGCCCGCGAGCTGGACTACCGGCCGAGCGCCCTCGGCCGAGGCCTGAAGCTGCGCCGCAGCGGCGGCATCGGCCTGGTCGTCCCCGACGTCACCGACCCGTTTTGCGCCGAGGTGGTCGCGGGCGTGCTGGCCTGCGCCCGCACCCTCGGCGAGCACGTCATCGTGGACGCCGCGCACGGCGACCCCTCCCGCGAGGCCGAGATCGTCGACCGGCTCGTCGAGCAGCGGGTCGACGGGATCATCGCGCTGCCCGCCGGGGACGAGGCCGACTGGCGCGCCGCGGCCCGGGTGTGCTCCAGCGTCGTGTTCGCCGACCGGGTCCTGCCCGGGCTGCCCGACGTCCCGTCCGTGCTGGCCGACGACGCGGGCGGCGTGCGGTCCCTCACCGAGTACCTCGCCGGGCTCGGGCACCGCCGCATCGGGTTCCTCGGCGGCGCGCCGGGCCGTCCCGCGGGCGCGCGCGAGCGGGCGTTCCGCGGCACCCTGGCGCAGCTGGGCCTGCCCGTGGAGGAGGACCTCGTCGTGGCCGCCCGTCCCGCCCGCGACGCCGCCTACGCGGCCGCCGCCGGGCTGCTGCAGCGCCGCGCGGACGTCACCGCCGTCCTGGCCGCCGGGCACCTGCTCGGCGAGGCCGCCGTCCTGGTCGCCCGCGAGCTCGACCTGCGGGTGCCGGCCGACGTGTCCATCGCGATGGTGGACGACGTCGCGTGGGCGGAGCTGTGCGATCCGCCGCTGACCGCCGTGGCCAGGCCCGGCCACGACATCGGCTACCGCGCCTGCGAGCTGCTGCTGCGCGAGCCCGCCCGGCGCGGCAGGGGAGGCCCGGTCGTGCTGCCGACGGAACTGGTGGTGCGCGGCAGCTGCGGGCCGCTGCGGAGCGCGCGCCGCTAGCCGCACGCGGTCGGCGCTGCGCTCCCGCCCCTGCGGGAAAGCCGATCCGTGATCGAACGGGGGCCCGCGCACGGGCTCCGGCGCGCTAGATTTCCCGCGTGGAGGAGATCGATCGTCAGATCATGGCCCTGCTGGCCGACGACGGGCGGATGAGTTTCACCGACCTGGCCAAGGAGACGGGCCTGTCGGTGTCGGCGGTGCACCAGCGCGTCCGGCGGCTGCAGAAGCGCGGCGTCATCAAGGGCTTCGCCGCCCAGCTCGACAACCGGGAGATCGGCCTGCCGCTGACCGCCTTCGTGTCGATCAAGCCGATCGACCCGGCGGCCCCCGACGACGCCCCCGACCGGCTGGCGCACCTGCAGGCGATCGAGGCGTGCCACTCGGTGGCGGGGGAGGAGAGCTACATCCTCAAGGTCCGGGTCGCCTCGCCGAACGAGCTGGAGGACCTGCTGCAGAAGATCCGCGCCGCCGCGAACGTCGCGACGCGCACCACGGTCGTGCTCAGCACCCCCTGGGAGGCGCGGCGGCCGCCCCTGTAGTCATCGGCCCGGCGCGAACGCCTCCAGCGCCTCCAGGGCGCGGTCCAGCGACGCGTCCGGATCGGCGTCCGGCCCGGTGATCTCCGGATCGAAGTTCAGGTCCACGAACAGCTCGGTGACGCCCTGCCGCGCCAGCGCCCCGAAGTCGCCGCGGATCTCCTCGAAGGAGCCGGTGAGCGGGCGCCGCTCCTCCCGCCCCGCGGGGCGGACCCGGACCGCGCCCCGGCACACGAACCGCAGCGCGGACGCGTCCCGCCCGGCCTCCTCGGCGGCCTCCCGCACCACCTCCACGGAGCGGCCGATCGCGGCGAGGTCGGCGCGGCTGGAGCTGACCCAGCCCTCGGCCAGCCGGCCCGCGCGCCGCAGGGCGGGTTCGGCGCCGCCGCCCAGCAGGATCGGCGGCCCGGACGGCTGGAGCGGGGGCGGGTCCATCGTCACGGGCGGGATGTCGTAGAACTCGCCGTGGAATCGCGCCGGGTCCCCGGACCCGCCGGCCCACAGGGCGCGCAGCGCGGCGATGAACTCCTCGGCGCGGGCGCCGCGGCGCTCCATGGGGGCGCCGACCGCCGCGAACTCCTCGCGCATCCAGCCGATCCCGAGCCCGAGGTCCAGGCGTCCCCCGCTGACGTGGTCGAGGGTGGCGGCCTGCTTGGCGAGGATCGGCGGCGCGTAGAACGGAAGGTTCACGACCGCGACGCCGAGCCGCGCCCGGGAGGTGTGGGCGGCGAGGTAGGCCAGGGTGATCAGCGGGTCGGGGACGTTGCGGTAGGTGAGGTCGGTCGACCCGGCCGGGTTGAGGACTCGCTGCAGCGTCCACAGCGAGCGGTAGCCGAGCTCCTCGGCACGCCGCGCCACCGTCACCTGGTTGCGCGGGGTCGCCCACGCGCCGGACCCCGGCACCGCGAACCCGATCTCCACGGCGTCCCCCTCCCGCACCGGCGGAACCTTACAACGTCAAGGGCGGGGGCCGTTCAGCGAATCCAGGCCTCCGGACCACCCGTCCATCGCCATGGTAGGCATCCCGACGTCGGCGGCCCGACCGCGGGTCAGCGGCGGCGGAACGCGGTGCGCAGGGCCGCGTGGGCGGACGGCGGGGCGGCGACGTGGTCGAGGGCGAGGAGCGCGGCGCCGAGCAGCGGGGGGTCCTCGGGGACCAGCAGGCGTGCGCGGGGGGCGAGGTCGGCGTAGCGGTCCGCGACCGCCTCCATCAGCAGCGGCCGACGGGCCGCCAGGACCCCGCCGCCGAGGACGACGTCGGCGGGGGCGTCCAGCAGGTCCAGGCGGCGCAGCGCGACCGAGCCGAGGATCGCCACCTCCTCCGCCAGCCGGAGCACCACGCCGCGGGCCACCGGGTCGCCGGCCTCGGCGATGTCGAGCAGGACGGGCGCCAGGGAGGTGAGCCGCCCCTGCTCGATCTCGCCGAGGTGGAGGGCGAGGCCCACGTCGATGGCGCGGGCCAGACCGAAGTGGGCGGCGACCGCGGCGGTCAGCGCCGTCTCCGGTCCCCGGCCGTCCTCGCCGCGGATGGCGTGCCACAGAGCCGAGCGGCCGAGCTCCCCGCCGCCGCCCCAGTCGCCGGTGTGGGCGCCGAGGGACGGGAACCGCGCGGTGCGCCCGTCGGGGGCGACGCCCGCGCAGTTGATGCCGGCGCCGCAGACCACCGCGACGCCCCAGCCCTCGGTGACGGCGCTGCGCAGCAGCGCGAACGTGTCGTTGCCGACCGTCACGCTCGGCGCGGCGCCCCGGGACAGCAGGAGCTTCTCCAGCCGCTCCTCCTCGCCCGGCAGGTCGACGTTGGCCATGTAGGCGGCCAGGTGGACGACGCCGCCGGGCCGGACCCCGGCGTCCCGCAGCGCCCTGCCGATGTCCGCCGTCAGCGCGGCCAGCGCGAGCGCTCCGGCGAGGGCGGCGCACCGCCGCGAACGGTTCCCTGCCGTCTGCCTCATGACGGGTCATACGCGCGCG
>NZ_JBEZJP010000475.1:0-5842 GCF_040653175.1 Actinomadura sp. NPDC048032 | reverse complement strand
GTCGGGCTGTACGGCCCGGCCGCGGCGGAGGGCCCTGCGGGACTTCGCGGGGTTGGGGAAATTTCGGGATGGGGTTCTTCGCGACACATCGCGTTTGCGATGATGGATCCGTGAATCTTCCCGAGCAGCCGTCCGGTTCCGAACCGCCCGCGCGTCCGTCGTCCGCGAGCATGCGCGCGTCGGACGCCGACCGCGACGAGGTCGCCGACCGCCTGCGCGAGGCCCTGGCCGAGGGGCGCATCACGCCGGAGGAGCACGCCGAGCGCATCGACGTCGTCTACAACGCCAAGACCTACGCCGAGCTGGAGCCCGTGCTCAGCGACCTGCCCTCGCAGCACGCGCCGCGGCCGCGGGTCGACCTGCGCAAGGAGCAGGCGCCCCGGCTCCCGCCGCCGCCCTCGCAGTCGCCGCACCTCGTGGCGGTGTTCAGCGGGGCGGAGCGCAAGGGGCGCTGGCTGGTCGAGCCGACCACCACGGTCACCTGCGTCTTCGGCGGCGTGGAGCTGGACTTCCGGCAGGCGGTCCTCAGCAAGGGCGAGGTCACCCTCTCCGTGACCTGCGTGTTCGGCGGCGTGAACATCGTGGTTCCGCCGGGCGTGCGGGTCGTCGGGTCCCACTTCACGATCTTCGGCGGCACCGACCTCCCCGAGGACGACACCGTGGACCCGGACGCGCCCGTCATCCGGCTGACCGGGATGCTGCTGTTCGGCGGCATCTCGGTCGAGCGCAAGGCCGTGGGCGAGAAGCGCGGCCGCCACCGGGAGCGGCACCAGCTCCACCGCGAGCACCAGGAACTCCGCCGCGAGCACCACGAGGAGATGCGGCGGCTGCACCGCGAGCGGCGCGACGCGCGCCGGGACCGCCTCCGCGAACTGCGCGACGAACGGCACCACGGCCGCTGAGCCCCGGACGGCTCGGGCCGCCCGGGGTCACGCGAACGAGGCGGGGCGGGTCAGTCGCGGGCGTGCTCGCGGTCGGGCTGGCAGACCAGGCAGGGCGTGCAGCCCCGGGCCTTCGCCTCCGCGCGCGACAGCGACTCCAGGTCGTCGGCCTCGTCGCCGATGTCCTCGATGAGGGCGCAGTCGACGCGGTGGTAGCGCTTGGTGCCGCTCAGGATGCGGACCTGCGGGCCGTCGTCGCCGGCCTCGTCCGGCTCGGGCTCCGGCGCCGGGGCGTCGTCGGTGTCGGGACCGCCGAACGGTGCGGTGCCGAGGTCGACGGTGACGTCCGGCGGCGCGGATTCGGCCGCAGCGCCCGGTTCGGCGCCGGGCCGGTCATCGGTCTCGGCGTCGGCGTGATCGGCCGTCTCCGGGGCCGTGGAGGGCTCCTCGGAGGCGCCGGACGCGAAGAGGCCCGCGACGGGCATGTCGGTGCGGGTGGGAACGGCCGCGCCCCGCTTCGGGGCGCCCGCGTCCTCGTCGCTCCGGTCCGCGTCGTCGGCGGGCTCGCCGGCCCGCGGGATCTCGGCCGTCTTGTCGAACGCGCCGGGCTTGTCAGGGGCTCCGAGCTTGTCAGGGGCGCCGGGCCTGTCAGAGGCGCCGGGCTTGTCGAACGAGGTGGGCGCGGGCTTGGCGAGGCCCGCGAGGCCGCTCTCGGATCGCTCGGCGGTCTTGCGGGCGGCGGGTGCGGTCTCCGCCGTCTTGCTCGCGTCGGCGGACGCGGGGGCCGACGCCGCGGCGCGCGCCGCCAGTGCGGTGTCGGGCATGCAGGCCGTGCAGGGGCTGAACCCCTCTTCCTTGGCCTCGGCGTAGGTGAGCTCCTCGGTGTCCCGCCCGGCGAGCTGCCGGCAGGTGTCGAGGTGGTAGCGCTTGCGACCGCGGACGACGAACACCAGCGCGTCGTCGGGGACGTCGACGGCGGGGGCGGGGATCTCGACCTCGGTGTCGGCCGGGTCGGCCGGAGGCTCGGCCTTCGCGGCGCCCTGCGCGTCCTTGGCCGGAGCGGACGCGGCCCTGGCGCTCTCGCCGCCCTTGGCCCGCTTGTCCTTCTTGGCCTTCTGCGCCTTCCTGCTGGGGCGGGCCGGGGTCGGCGACGCTCCCGGGCCGAACAGCTCCTTGCGCCGCAGGAACACCCCGATGGCCAGGCACACCGCGGAGACGATGCTGACGGCGATCGAGATGTAGATCACCACCAGGGCGTCCAGGCCGAAGACCTGCGCGCTGTCTCCGTTGCCCGCGACGATTCCCGCTACCAGCAGGGCGATCGCCACTACCACGAGAACGCCACTCAGGATGATCACAGGGTCACTCCCCCTCGTTCAGACCGCTAGGCTCCGGGCCGCGCGAGAGGGCCGGCGGCCGGCCCTGGGCACGACCGCCCGGCGCCGCGGGGATGGCGGCGCGCCATCCCCGGCGCGGCGATCGGAACGACACTATCGCCTGAGGCGTCCGTGTCAGCGCCTGTCGTGCGGCGGGTTGTCGCCGCCGGAGTGGAAAGCGCCCGTCGCCGAGTGCTGGACCTGCTGGGCGTGCTCGGGCGAGGGGAACGTGCCCGGTGCCGGCGCGCCGCCGCCGTTGCGGTTCTCGGCGTGCGGAAGGGCGTTCTGCGGGCCCGTCTGCGGACCGGCCTGGGGCGTGTTCTGCTGCGCCTGCACGGGGGCCGCGCCCGGGACGGCGGCGAACGCGCCGGTCTCGGTGCTGCCCGCCTCCAGGTCGCGGAGCTGGCCCTCCAGATAGACCTTCAGGCGGCTGCGGTACTCGCGCTCGAAGGCGCGCAGGTTGTCGACCTCGCGCTCGAGCTCCTCGCGCTGCTGCACGAGCGAGCCCATGACCTGGCGGTGCCGCTCCTGGGCGTCGCGGTCGAGGGCCTCGGCGCGCGAGCGGGCCTCGCTGACGATCTGGTCGGCCTGCCGGCGGGCCTTGCCGAGGATCTCCTCGGCCTCGCGGCGGGCGCGGCCGAGCGTCTCGTCGGCCTCGCGGCGGGCGTCGGCGATCGCCTGGTCGGCGGTCTGCTGCGCGAGCGCCAGCACGCGGGCCGCGGTGTCCATGTTGTCCTCGCCGCTCGGGGCGGGGGACGACATGCCGAGGCCGCCGAGGACGGGCTCCGGCTCGGGCTGCGGCTGCGGCTCGGGGCGGGGAGGCTCGGGGATCTTCTGGATGTCCGGCTTGGGCTCCACGATGGGAGCGGCCATGGCGGGAACCTTGCCGCGCAGGCACTCGGCCAGCTTGGCCCGCAGTTCCTCGTTCTCCTGGATGAGGCGGTCGAGCTCCGCCTCGACCTCGTCGAGGAAGGCGTCCACCTCCTCCTCGTCGTACCCCGGCCTCAGCCTGGTGGTACTGAACTGCTTGTTCCGCACGTCGGCGGGTGTCAGCGGCATGTTCTCGTCTCCTTGGCGCGCTTGGAGTCTGTCCCCGAAGGACGGTATCCGATCGACCTAACCTCCGCCGAATATGGAGCCGACGAAGACGATCAAGACCCAGACCACAAGGATGAGGACCGTGAAGCTGAGGTCCAGGGCAACGTTACCCAGCCGGATGGGCGGGATGAAACGCCTGAGGAGTTTCAGCGGCGGATCGGTGACCGTGTAGGTCGCCTCAGCGATCACGAGCACCACTCCGGTCGGCTTCCACTGCCTGGCGAACGACTGCAGGACCTCCAGGACCAGCCTTCCGATCAGGAACAGCAGGAAGAGGTACAGAACGCCCTGCAGGACGGATCCAACGATGTTCACGGACACTCTCGCATGCGACTCTCAGCTCTGGTTGAAGAACCCACGTTCCGCCATCCGGGCCTTGTCCTCCGCCGTCACCTCGACGTTGACGGGCGACAGCAGGAACACCTTGTTGGTAACACGCTCGATGCTGCCGTGCAGCCCGAACACGAGACCCGCCGCGAAGTCGACCAGGCGCTTGGCGTCGCTGTCGACCATCTCGGTCAGGTTCATGATCACCGGCGTGCCCTCCCGGAAGTGCTCCCCGATCGTCCTCGCCTCGTTGTAGGTCCTCGGATGCAGCGTAGTGATACGCGCGAGGTCGGTGGTACCGGACTCGTAGAGCGCCACGGACCGTCGCTCGATGGTCGACGTGGAGTGATGGTCGCGATCGCGGTCCGACGCCTCTTCGGCTCGGGTAAGCTGACCGCCGGATTCGTCATCGCGACGGCGTCCCTGCCCGGTGTCGGTCTCCTCGTCGTAGACCTCGTACTCGTCGTAGTCGCCGTACTTGTCGTCGTAGCGATCGTCCTCCACAAGGCCGAGGTAGACCGCCATCTTGCGCATCGCGCTGGCCATACGTCCCTCCGTGTCCTGTGGCCTCGGCGCCGGGCGCGTCCGGCCCCGCCGTTGGACTGATCAGTCGTGGCCTCCCGCGTTCAGGCAGGTACCACTGGGGGGACATTACCTGACGATTGCCCGTCGGCCGCCGAGCAACGCCGTACCGATCCGCAGGTGTGTCGCGCCGCACGCGATCGCCTGCTCCAGATCGCCGCTCATACCCGCACTGACGATCCGCGCGTCCGGATGGTTCCGCCTCATCCGCGCCGCCGTCTCCGCGAGCCGGTCGAAGGCGGGCAGCGGGTCCGCGCCGAGGGGCGCGACGGCCATCACGCCGCCGAGCTCCAGGCCGGGGGCGGCGGCGATCTCGTCGGCCAGCCCGGGGACGTCGTCGGGCACGGCCCCGCCCCTCTCCCCCACCTCGCCCTTCTTCCCCGCCTCGTCCAGGGAGACCTGCACGAGGCAGCGGAGCGTGCGGCCGGCGCGGGCGGCGCCCTCCGCGAGGGCCGTGACCAGTCGCGACCGGTCCACGGAGTGCACGACGTCGGCGTAGCCGACCACGGCGCGCGCCTTGTTGGTCTGGAGCCGTCCGACGAAGTGCCAGGTCAGCGGCAGGTCGGCGCAGTCGGCGGCCTTCGGGCGCGCCTCCTGGTCGCGGTTCTCGCCGACCTCGGTGACGCCCAGCCCGGCCAGCAGCCGCACGTCGGACGCGGGGAACGTCTTGGTCACCGCGATCAGGGTGATCTCGTCCTCGCTCCGGCCGGCGGCCGCGCACGCGGCGGCGATGCGCGCCCGGACGGCGGCCAGGCCCTCGGCGATCTCGGCGCGCCGCCCGGCCGCGGGGCCGTCCGCGGCGGCGCCGGTGTGGTCCCGGTCGGTCACGTGCCTTCCTTCAACCAGACATATCCGGCGAAACGGCCGGTGCGTCCCTCGCGGCGGTAGGAGTAGAGGCCCGGGTCCTCGATCGTGCAGCGGCCGTCGGCGGTCACGCGGGTCACCCCCGCGGACGCGAGCTGCTCGGCGACGCCGGCGCGGATGTCGAGGGCCGGGGTGCCCGCGGACGTCGTGGAGTACGCGGCGGGGACGACGGCGGCGACCTCGTCCCGCATCTCCGCGGGGACCTCGTAGCAGCGGCCGCACGCGGCGGGTCCGATGGCCGCGGTCATCCGGGCGGGGTCGGCGCCCCGCTCGCACATCGCCTTCACCAGGGCCGGGACGACTCCGGCGGCCGTCCCGGGACGGCCGGAGTGGGCGGCGCCGACGACCCCGGCGGCCGCGTCGGCCAGCAGGACGGGCGCGCAGTCGGCGACGAGGACGGCGAGGGCGAGCCCGGGCACGGTCGTGACGACGGCGTCGACCGGGCCGGGCAGGTCGGTCGAGGCGGCGAACGCGACGTCGGCGCCGTGCACCTGCCGCATGAAGACGGTGCGCTCGGGGTCGGCGCCGAGCGCGGCGGCGGCGCGCCGCCGGTTGTCCAGGACGGCGGCCGGGTCGTCGCCGACCGCGCCGCCGAGGTTCAGGGAGTCGTAGGGGGGCCCGCTCACGCCGCCGGCGCGGCCGGTGAAGCCGGCGCCGACGCCGTCGCCCAGGGCGACGGCGGTGATCACTTCGGAAGTCGGGCACGTCGAGGTC
>NZ_JBEZJP010000474.1:0-5878 GCF_040653175.1 Actinomadura sp. NPDC048032 | reverse complement strand
GATCTGTCCCCTCCCGGGGCGGCGCGGCGTGGCGCTTTTCCGCCGTCCGGCGGGGCCTTGCCCGCTACTCTCGTAGACGCTCACCAACACGCAGAGTAGCGATCGGGGGATCGATGAGCGAGCAGGGCAGGGAACCGTCCGCGCGCAAGCGGCTCGCGGACGAACGGACGCGGGCCGCGGTCCGGCGCCGGCGCCGGCGGGCGCTGCTGGTCGCCCTCGGCGCCCTCACCGTGGCGGCGGTCGCGGTCGTGGTGGTCGTCGTCGCGCTGTCCCGGACCGGCGAGAAGCCCCTCCAGAACTCCTACAAGGGCGCGCTGGCGCCCGCCGCCCGCCAGCAGGACGGATCGGTCGCCATGGCGCAGCCGGGGGTCTCCTCCCCGGTCCTGGACGTCTGGGAGGACTTCCAGTGCCCCGCGTGCAAGGCCATGGAGGAGCGGGTCGGCGCGACGATGAAGGAGCTCGCCGCGCAGGGCAGGGTCAGGGTCGTCTACCGGCCGTTCCAGCTCTTCCAGCAGGACCCGCTGATGTCGAACTCCCGGCGGGCCGCGAACGCCGCCGCCTGCATGCCCGCCGACCACTGGGTCGCCTACCACGACAAGCTCTACGCCGAGCAGCCGCCCGAGGGCGACACGGGCTTCTCCACCGGCGACCTCGTCAGGTGGGGCGAGCAGCTGGGGGTCACCGCCCCCTCCTTCGGCGCCTGCGTCCGCGGCGACCAGAAGATCAAAACGGTGGACCAGGCGAGCGCCCAGGCCGGGCGGGCGGGCGTCGACGCGACCCCGTACCTCGCGCTGAACGGCAAGAAGGTCGGCAACGACGCCCTGGCCTCGCCGGACGACCTCAGGAAGGCCGTCGCGGAGGCCGGCGGCGGCACGCCCCAGCCGGGGAGCACGCAGTCCGGCGGCACGGCGGGGCGCTCCGGCGAGGGGGCCGCGATGATGACGATCTCGTCGCGGTCCTAGAGGAGGCGCGCGCTGTGCCCCGGAGGCGGTAACGTCAACGGTCATGCACCCGGTCGCCTACATACCGAGTCCCTCGCAGGGCGTCTGGCACCTCGGCCCCGTGCCGCTGCGCGCCTACGCCATCATGATCATCCTTGGCATCGTCGCCGCGGTCTGGCTGGGCGAGCGCCGCTGGGCCGCCAAGGGCGGCACCCCCGGCGTGATCATCGACGTGGCCGTGTGGGCGGTGCCGTTCGGCCTGGTCGGCGGGCGGCTCTACCACGTGCTCACCGACTACCAGCGCTACTTCGGGGAGGGCGGCGACCCGATCCGGGCCCTGGAGGTCTGGAAGGGCGGCCTCGGCATCTGGGGCGCCGTCGCGCTCGGCGCGGTCGGCGCGATCATCGGCTGCCGGCGGCGGGGGATCTCGGTGCTGGCGCTCGGCGACGCGGTGGCCCCGGGCATCGCGCTCGCGCAGGCGATCGGCCGCTGGGGCAACTACTGGAACCAGGAGCTGTACGGCCGCCCGCTGGACACCTTCTGGGCATTGAAGATCGACGAGAACCACCGGCCGATGCTGGACGGCGGGCCCGGCCTCGACCCCAAGTACGCCGACGTCGCCACCTACCATCCGACGTTCCTGTACGAGTCGCTGTGGTGCATCGGCGTCGCGATCCTGGTGATCTGGGCCGACCGCCGCTACAAGCTCACCCACGGGCGCGCCTTCGCCCTCTACGTCGCCGCCTACACCGTCGGGCGCGGCTGGATCGAGGCGCTGCGCATCGACGACGCCCACCACGTCCTCGGGCTGAGGCTCAACGACTGGACGTCCATCGTCGTCTTCGCCGGCGCGGTCGCCTACCTGTACCTGGCCCGCGGGCGCACCGGCCCGGAGAACGTCGGCGCCCCGGCGGAGGCCGCGCCGTCCGCCGCCCCCGCCGCGGCGGAACCCGAGGCGACGGCCGAGGAGCCGGACGGCACCGCCGCCGTGGCCGCCGCCGGGCATGCGGACGAGGAACCGGCCGAGGAGCCGGCGGCGCAGGACGAGGTGGCCGAGGCCGCGGCCCCGGAGACCGAGGAGCCCGCCCCGGCGGCCGGGGAGCCGGAGTCGGCGCCCGAGGCGGACGGCGGGGAGCCGGAGGCGACGTCCTCCGAGGAGCCCGAGCCCGCCCCCGAGGCCCCCGAGGCCCGCGAGGAGGGTCCCGCGCCGGAGGCGAAGGCCGACGAACCGGCCGAGCCCGAGAGCGACACCGAGAGCGACACCGAGGCCGACCCCGAGGCCGAGCCCGAGGCCGGGGCCCGCACCGAGACCCCCGCCGCCGAGGCGGAGGACGAAGCCGGGGAGAATGAGGCTGACGGTGCCACCGCCCACGACCGGGTGGAGAAGGGGGAGCCCGTCAAGGACGGGAAGTAGGAAACGGCGACGGTGTCCGACACAGATGAGAAGCACGGCGTGCGGCCGGAGCAGCACCACCAGCACCGGGACGTCACCGGCGGCTGGCTGCGGCCCGCGGTGTTCGGCGCGATGGACGGGCTGGTCTCCAACTTCGCCCTGATCGCCGGGGTCGCGGGCGGCCAGGCGACCCAGAAGGTCGTGCTGCTGGCGGGCCTGGCGGGGCTGGCGGCGGGCGCGTTCTCGATGGCGGCGGGGGAGTACATCTCGGTCGCCTCCCAGTCGGAGCTGGCGCAGGCGGAGATCGAGGTGGAGCGGCTGGAGCTGGCCCGCCACCCGGTGGCCGAGCAGCGGGAGCTGGCCGAGGTCTTCGAGGCGCGCGGCGTCGACCCCGAGACGGCCGCCGAGGTCGCGCGGCAGCTGTCGCGCGACCCCGAGGAGGCCCTTGAGGTGCACACCCGGGAGGAGCTCGGGGTGACGCTCGGCGACCTGCCCTCGCCGGTCCTGGCGGCGGGCTCGTCGTTCCTGTCGTTCGCGGTCGGCGCGCTGCTGCCGGTGCTGCCGTACCTGCTGGGCGCGACCAGCCTGTGGCCCGCGGCGGGCATCGCGGCGCTCGGGCTCTTCTGCGCCGGGGCACTGGTGTCGCGGATCACGGCCCGGGCGTGGTGGTTCGGCGGGTCGCGGCAGCTGCTGTTCGGCGCCGCCGCGGCGTTGATCACTTACGGGTTCGGCGCACTGATCGGCAGTAACGGGCTGTAGCCCCAAGGAATCTGGGCGAAACACCCTTTTGGCCGCGCGAGGGGGATCCGGACCGCTAAGCTCCGGGGCTGTGATCGAGGCTTCTGACACCGGTTCCGCCGAGGCCGCCGAGGGCCGCCGGCGGGACTTCTGGCCGGAGGACAAGTCCGGCCGCAAGCTCCCCAGTCCGAAGCTGCTGCTGGGCGCGGCCGCCGCGCTGGTCGCGGTGATCGTCGCGGTGGTCGCGGTGGTCGTGCTGACCGGCGGCGGCGACGAGGCGAAGCCGCAGCAGCGCGCGGTGCCGACCGCGTACGCGCCGGACTACCTCGGCGAGGGCTTCGCCAAGCTCGCCTCCCGCTCGAACGACCCCCGTCCGATCACGGAGGGCGAGGCGTTCTCCACCAAGACGCTCAAGTCGGGCAAGTACACGTTCACGCTGGCCGAGTCCCAGCTGAGCGCCGACTGCAAGACCGCCACCTGGGGCGGCCGGCTGCAGGGCGACCTCGCCAAGTACCAGTGCACCCAGATCGCCCGCGCGGCCTACGTCAGCGCCGACAAGAGGCACGTCGGCCAGTTCGCCGTGATCAACCTCGTGAGCGAGGAGGGCGTCAAGCAGATCCTCCGCGACCTGGAGCCGGCGACCGCCGCCGGCTGGGTGTCCCCGCTGCAGCCGAAGGGCGTCCCCGCGTTCGGGCCCGGCTTCACCGCCGCCTACACCAAGACCTACGGCCACTACGCCGTGGTCACGTGGGTGGAGCGGGCCGGCGGCGCGCAGCCCGCCTCGCTGAACGAGATGATCGATGTGAGCCTGGCCATCGAGAACGCCGCCGACTTCCTGTACGGGCGCCTCGACCTGGTCTCCGGCGGGAAGACCGGGCAGTGATCCGGCCGGGTGCGGGCGCGCCGCCCGCCGGCGGCGAGTAGTCTGCGCGGTCGTGGATCCCGATGAGCACCGCCGCGGCGGCTCGGGGCGGCCTCCGGTGAGCCGCTCGGGCCGCCGGCAGCCTCCCGCGCGCCGGACCGCGCAGTCCCGGTCGGGCGGCCCGCGCCGGACGCCGCCGCCCCGCCGCACCGCGGCGCGCCGGGAACGCCCCGCCCCGCCGCCGCCGCGGACGCCCTACGACGACGCCCCCTACGAGGACGCCCAGTACAGCGGCGCCCAGTACGGCGACGCGCAGTACGGCGACCCCCAATACGGCGACCCCCAATACGGGGACGCTCCGTATGAGGACGCCGTCCAGGACGACGCGTTCGCGGCGGAGGACGCCCGCGCCGCCCTCCCGCCGGAGGGTCGTCCCGGCGGCCAGGCTCGTTCCAGGCGGCCGGAGAAACGCGGCAAACCCGGCCGCAAGGCAGATGGCAAGACCGGCCGCAAGGCCGACGGCGAGGCCGGCCGCAAGGCCGGTGGCAAGGCCAAGCGCGGGCAGGCGAAGAACGCGGGCAGGTCCCCGGGGCGTCCCGCCGCGCCGGACCGCCGGCAGGCCGCGCCACGGGGCGCGGGCAAGCCGAACCCGAAGCTGTACTTCGGCGCGGCGGCCGTGCTGGGGGTGTTGATGCTGCTGGGCGTCGGCGCCGTCGTCCTGAGCGGCGGTGGCGACTCCGACGCCAAGACCCGGGACGCGGGCGGCGCGCCGATCGGACGGCCCGCCGGGACGGGCCCGTCGCCGACCTCCTACTCCAATTCGCCGTCCAGCTCCGCCTATGCCGGGATCGCGAACCGCAGTGCCGATCCCCAGCCCCTCACCGAGGGTGAGGCGTTCCCGTCCTCGGCGGCGAAGCTGCCCCTTCCGGACGGGAAGGTCTCGGTGAAGCTGCGCGCCAAGCGGCTCGACGGCGACTGCGCCGCGGCCGTGTGGGGCGGGTCCGTCGGCGAGGAGCTCGCCAAGGGCGGCTGCACGCAGGCGGCGCGCGGGATCTACTCCGACACCGAGCACGGCTACGCGCTGGCCGTCGTCGTGTTCAACCTCGCCGGGTCGGCGGACGCCGACCGCTTCGTGGCCAGGCTGGAGACCACGATCGGCGCGGGTTTCGTCCGGCCGCTGGAGGCGCCCGCCCCGCTGGACCGGTTCGGACGGGGCTTCGGGATGGCGCGGGGCCTCGCGATGGGGCACTTCGCGGTGGTGTCGTGGGCGCAGCGCCTGGACGGCAAGAGCGACGAGAAGGACGAGACCCTGCTGTCGCTGCTGATCGAGGGCGGCAAGGCCCCGGCGGTGCTCGTCCGCGCGGCCCGCGGGACCGGCTGAGCCCGTCCCGCGGCCCAAGGTCCGCCGGGGGTTTGGGGAAGGGCGCTTTTCGGTAGGTCTTCGGCGGAGCGCCGTAAACATCGCGTACCGGTGATGAGCCTCACCGAGGTCACGGCGTTCGGCTTCCGGGCCCAGCCGGTAGCCTGGTCTAAACCAATCCGAGATGACGCGCGCCCGATCGCCACGAAGAAGTTTCGCGATCTGGTGCAGTCGGGCATGATCCCGGCAGTGATGTAATGTCATCTCACCGCAGCAGGGCCAACGTCGTCCCGTGCCGCACTGACATCGAAGCAGTGACACGACGACGGGAGGGTTGATGGCTGCTGCTGCCCTCACACCTGATGGCCGTGCACCGGGCCGCCCCCAGCCGCAAGGCCTGTACGACCCGGCCAACGAGCATGACGCCTGCGGCGTCGGCATGGTCGCCGACCTGCACGGACGCAAGAGCCACGACATCGTCCAGAACGCCCTGCCGGACGACCCCATGCCCGCCGCGCTCCTGCGCCGCCGCCACCTGATCGGCCTGCGGGAGGCTTACGAGGGCATCCACCGCCCCCGCACCT
>NZ_JBEZJP010000473.1:0-5881 GCF_040653175.1 Actinomadura sp. NPDC048032 | reverse complement strand
AAGGGCAAGACAGAGCTGATGGCCATCATGGTCGAGGCGGCGGTCGGCACACCACTTGAGCGCGGCGGCCGCCGCGGTGGGGTCGCCGTCGTAGTCCGGCTCCAGCCCGACGTACTTGCCGGGCCGGACCATGGCGACCCGGACGTCGTTCAGCAGCGGGATGAGGGCCATGTCGTCCAGCGCCACCTTCTCGGCCTGCTTGAACAGGCCGGTCCGGTCCGCCGGCGTCGGCGTCCTGAGCGCCCTGGAGATCGTCCCGTCGAAGGTGGCGTTCCTCCACTTGCCCAGGTTGTAGAAGCCCGTGTCGCTCGTCTCGCCGCCGCCGAGCAGGGGCCACAGCATCGTGTAGGCGCCCGGGTAGTCGGGCCCGTACGGCAGGAAGGCCAGCCCGGACGCGTCCTTGGACATGACGTCGTCCCGGTACTTGGTGAACTCGGCGACGGGGTAGGACTTCATCTCGACCTGCAAACCCAGCACCGACTTCAGCTGCGAGCTCACGACCGCCGCCAACCGCTGGTCGACGGGCGACTGGCGGTAGTACAGCCGGACGGTCGTGCCGCTGGTCAGCCCGGCCTGCGCGGCCAGCATCTTCGCCTTCTCGAAATCCGTTCCGTCGCAGGACGGGCAGACGCCGCGCCGGCCGAACCCGGGAATCGGCGCCGGGACGATGCCGTAGGCGGGCTTGGGGAAACCGCCGAGCGCCAGGCTGAGCTTGCTCCGGTCGAGCGCGTAGGAGACGGCCTGCCGGGCCTCCTTGGACTTCATCGGGCCCTGGGTGGTGATCGGGACGAGCATCCGGGTGAACGGCGCGGGACGGGCGACCAGGCCCGTTCTCGGGGTCGAGGCAAGCTCCTCGGTGCCCACCGCGTACCAGTCGGTCTGCCCGGCCGTGTAGGCGGTGCGCCCCTTGGCGGAGTCGTCGGTCAGCATCACCGTGACGCCGTCCAGCTTGGTCTTGCCGAACTCCCAGCGGTCGTTGCGGACGAGCGAGACCGACGCGCCCTTGGTGTAGTCCCGCAGCTTGAACGGGCCGTTGCCGACGGGGCTGGTGTTGAACGCCGCGTTGTCGACCTTGCCCGCCTCCTCGGGGACGGGCATGAACGCCGGTTCGGACAGCCGGTCCGCGAAATCGCAGTTGGGAGAGGTGAGCGTGACTTCGAGCGAGGTGCCCGACACGACCTTGACCCCGGACAGCGACCCGGTCCCGCCGTCGGACACGGAGGAGTACCCCTCGATGTCGGTCATCAGGTAGGACGCGGGACCGGTCTTGTCCGCGGCGCTGCGCGCCCAGCCGCGGGCGAACGCCTGCGCGTCGACGGTCTCGCCGTTGCTGAAGCTCGTCCCGTTCCTGAGCGTGATGGTCCACCTGCGGCATTCGGCGTCCGGCCTGATCGCCGTCGCGAGCCGGTTGCGGGCGGCGCCGTCGGCGCCGACCTCGGTCAGGCCGGTGAACAGCTGCTTGCTGAGGAACCGCTCGGTGCCGCTGAGGGCGCGGGAGGGGTCGAACCCGCCGTCGGTGGCGGTCGGCGTCGGCATCGCGACGGGCAGCGTCCCGCCGACCCGTCCGCCGGTGGTCGTCGTGCCCTGGTCGCCGTCTCCGCGGAACTGGACCCAGGCCACGGCGGCGGCGAGAACCAGCACGGCCAGCACGGCGCCCCCCGCCCCGGCGAGGACGCCGATGTGGGGACCCTTCCTCCCCCCGGACGGCTTCGTGAAGTCGACCCCTGGAGAGGAGACGGACGGCCATGTGGCAGGGGTGTTCCCGTTGGGCGGCGGGGCCGGGGACGGCCACCCCGCGCCGGGCAGGGGCGGCGGCGCGTGCGGCGGCGTGTGCGGCACCGCGGAGTGCGGCACCGGCGGGGCGGCCTGGAAGGGCGCCGGCGTCTGCGTCCGCAGCCGTGCGGACTCGGTGGCCGCCGTCTGGGCGCCCTGGGTGAGCATCAGGGCGTCCTGGGCGGGGCCCCGGGCGTCGGGCTGCTGGGCGCCCGCCGACTGCGGGAGGCTGCCCGCGAGCGCCAGCAAATGCGCCAGGACCTGCTGGGAGGCGGGACGCAGCGCCGGGTCCTTGCTGAGGCAGTTCGCCACGATGCCGCGCAGCGGATCGGGAAGGTCGCCGAGGTCGGGCGGCAGGTTCAGGATGCGGTGCATCACCGCGGGGATCGAGTCCTGCCCGAACGCCGGCCGCCCGTTCGCCGCGTACGTCATCGTGGCGCCCCAGGCGAACACGTCGGCGGCGGGCCCGACCATGGCTCCGGAGATCTGCTCCGGCGCCATGTAGGCGGGGGTGCCGACCGCCGTGCTCGACATGGTGCCGGTGGCGTCCAGCGCCCGCGCGATCCCGAAGTCGATCACGCGCGGGCCGTCCGGCGCGAGCAGCACGTTGGCGGGCTTGAAGTCGCGGTGCACCACCCCCGCCTGGTGGATCGCGGCGAGCGCCGTCATCGTCCCGATGGCCAGCCGGTCCAGGTCGGCGCCGCGCCGCGGGCCGTCCTGCGCCAGCACCCGCGACAGCGCCGGCCCGTCGATGTACTCGCTGACGATGTAGGGGCGGTCGCCCTCGACGTCGGAGTCCAGGACGCGGGCCGTGCAGAACGCCGACACCCGCTTGGCGACCGCGACCTCGGCCGCGAACCGGGAGCGGGCCTTCGGGTCGCCGCTGAAGCGCGCGTGCAGCAGCTTCACGGCGACCCGGTGGCCCGGCTCGTCCTCCCCGAGGTAGACGGCGCCCTGCCCGCCCTCGCCGAGCAGGCCGGTCAGCCGGTACGCGCCGAGGCGGGAGGGATCGCCCTTGCGGAGGGGGGCGACCTCGGTCATTACTTGGACACGGTCCCGTACGCGGTCGCGGTCGTCTCGGACTGGAGCTGGCGCCACTCCCACCGCATCGTGGTGCCGCCGGAGGACGGGACGAACGTGACGTACCCGGAGGCGCACTCCTTCGGGTCCATCCCCGCCATCGGCGTCTCCCGGTACTGGACCTTGGCGCTGTTCTCGTCGCCGGACAGCAGCGAGAGCCGGGTGTAGCAGGTGTTCTGGGCGCCGGACGGATAGGTGTACGTCGCGACGCCGCTGGAGTACAGCAGCGAGAACTTGACGTTGAAGGAGGTGTGGCCGGATTCGGCGCCCGGCTGGTACCCGTTGCCGGTCCAGTTGCCGAGCAGGCCCCCGCTGGTGCTGCCGGTCGGGCTGTCGGTCGGCGTGTAGGTGTTCGGCGGCGAGTAGGTCGGCGTCGGCGGGTCGTCGTCGCTGTTGGCGCCGATGACGGCGAGCACCACGACCACCAGGATCACGATCAGCGCGAGCGCGCCGCACCCGATCGCGATGATCGGCCCGGCGGAGCTGGACTGCTTCGGCGGCCGCCCGTACTGCGGCGGGCCGGGCGGCATCGGCATCCGGGGCTGCGTCTGCGGCGGGGGCGGCATCGCCGCGCCCTGGTACATCGGCATCGGCGGCGGCGTGATCGGCTGCTGCGGATGCCCGGCGGGGCCGGGCATCCCGCCCTGGTGCAGCGGCATCGGCGGCGGGGTGATCGGCTGCTGCTGCGGCTGGGGCCGCGGCGCCGGGGGCACCGGGGGCGGCGGCGGAAGCTGCGAGGCGATCCGGGTGCCCTGGTTGAGCAGGTCCTCCTGGCCGCCGCCCTGGTTCGCGGGCGCGGCGCCGACATGGCCGAGCAGGTTCAGCAGCAGCTGCGCCGCCGGGGGGCGCAGGCCCGCGTCCTTGGACAGGCAGCGCCCGATCATGTCGCGCAGCGGCCCCGCGGGCAGCGCCGACAGGTCCGGCTCCTCGTTGAGGATCCGGTTGATGATGACCGGCAGCGTGTCGGCCTCGAACGGCGACTGCCCGGTGCCGGCGAACACCATGGTCGCGGCCCAGGCGAAGATGTCCACCGCCGGGGTGAGCGGCGCGCCGGTGAGCTGCTCGGGCGCCAGGTAGCCGGGCGTGCCCACCACCATGCCGGTCGCGGTGACGGCGCTCTCCTGCGAGTTGACCGTCCGCGCGATGCCGAAGTCGACGACGCGCGGGCCGTCGGAGGCCAGCATGACGTTGTTCGGCTTGAAGTCGCGGTGCACGATCCCGGCCTCGTGGATGGCCGCGAGCGCGGTCACCGTGCCGATCGCGAGCCGCTCCAGCTCCGCCGCGCCGCGCGGGCCGTCGTGCGCGACGACGTCGTGCAGGGAGGGCCCGTCGATGAACTCGCTGACGACGTAGGGCTGGTCGCCCTGGACGTCGGCCTCCAGGACCCGGGCCGTGCAGAAGGGCTCGACCTTCTGCGCCGCCGCGACCTCGCGGGTGAACCGTGCGCGTGCGGCCGGATCGTTGGCCATCTGCGCGTGCAGCAGTTTGACGGCGACGTACTCGCCGTTCGGCGCCTTGCCCAAATAGACGGCGCCCTGGCCTCCGGCGCCCAACCGTCCGATGACCTCGTACCGTCCGAGTGCCCTAGGATCGCCCGGCTCCAGCGGAGCGGCATCCGGCATCTGACCCTCCCGTGACCCGCAGTGATGTCCGCGACATTGTGCGCCGGACCCGCTCGCGGGGCCCCGTGCCGGCGATCGCCGGGCTGACCCCCGCAGGGGATCCGCCCCCAACCTCAGGCGGGCACGATATCGCGTTAGTTCTGACGTTTCACTGATGTATCCGGTTCGGTGTTCCGCCTGCCGGGTACGGCCGTCCCGGCGCACCGGGGCGGCCGGTGCGCACAATGCCTCCGGGACCGATATGATCCCGCCGCCGCGGGAACCCCGGCAGGCGCCGCGGCCCCCGGAACGGGGCCGTGTCTCCCGCCGGGTATGTGATGGATGACACAGTGCGAGGGAAGAGTCGGGTGATGGGTGTCACTCGTGGGAACGGTCGCGCCTCGTGTGTCGCAGGTCACCAACCGTGACAGAATTTCCCGCCCGGATCGGGCACAAGAACGGCCCCCCGAGCGTTAGATCCGCGCGACGGGGCGCATAAAGCACTGAGGGGGATGGAGACAGAAGATGGCGACCGACTACGACAGCCCACGCAAGACAGACGACGACCTGAGCGAGGACAGCCTCCAGGAGCTCCAGGCACGCCGTGCCGACAAGGCGGCGAGCATCATCGACGAGGACCTGGACGCCGGCGAGGTCGCCGAGCTGCCGGGCGCCGATCTGTCGAACGAGGAGCTCACCTTCCGGGTGGTGCCTCGGCAGGCCGACGAGTTCACCTGCACGCGCTGCTTCCTGGTCCACCACCGCAGCCAGCTGGCCACCGAGAAGAACGGCCAGCCGGTCTGCCGCGAGTGCGCCGCCTGACCGGCGGCGGACACGGGGTGACGGGACGAGGGCGCGTGACGGGAGAGGCCGGGTGACGGGAGAGATCGAACCGCGTGGTGGCGAGGTGGAGCCGGCGCGCGGCGACGGCTCCACGGAGCTGGGCGAGCTGATCGGCCGGCTCGCCTCCGACGAGGACATGGACCGCGAGACCCGCGGCCGCCTGCTGGGGCGACTGGCCAGACTGCTCGGCCAGAGCGCCCGGAAGGTGGGGGCCGCGGGCGTCGCGCGCGGCAGGTGGCTCGCCGACCTGCTGCTCGCGGCGGCGCCGCACATCCCGATCCGCGATCTGGAGACCCTGCAGGCCCACCACCACGGGCTGATGGGCGAGGAGCTCGCCGACCGGATCGTCAAGGCGGCGGGCAACGCCACGACCGCCGTCGGCGCCGCCGGAGGCGCGCTGGCCGCGGTGGAGTTCGCCGCCCCGCCGCTGCTGCTGACCGCGCCCGCCCAGCTCGCCGCCGAGACGCTCGTCGTCGCGGCGATCGAGGTCTCACGCCGGGCGAGGGCGCGGTGTTCACCGACGGGATGGACTACCCGCACCTGGTCCGGATGCCGGACGGCTCGCGCCTGGAGGAGGCCGCGCC
>NZ_JBEZJP010000472.1:0-5914 GCF_040653175.1 Actinomadura sp. NPDC048032 | reverse complement strand
GCTGGCCGCCTTCCTGGCCGGCGGGCTCGCGCTCACCGCCCTGGCCGTCCGGCACAACCGGGTCTGCCGCCACCCCGGCGGTCCGCGCCGCGAACGCTAGGAGGAAAGATGACATCGTCGTTCCAGAACGCGGCCCTCAGCCGCCGAGGATTCCTGCGGATGACCGGAGGAGTCGCGGCCGCGGCCGCGCTGCCGGCGGGACTGGCCGCCTGCGGGGGGTCGTCCGGCGGCTCGGGGACCCTGCGCCTGGTGGGCGTCGCCGACCAGCAGAAGGCGCTCGACCTGCTCACCAAGGCCTACACCGGCGCCAAGTTCAGCACCTCGTTCGCACCCACCGACCAGGTGCAGACGTCGGTGCGCACCCAGCTCGGCGCGGGCAACGCCCCCGACCTGCACGTCGTCTACCCGGGCAACGGCAGCGCCATGAGCATGGCGCAGATCGCCCAGGCCGGGCTGCTCGCCGACCTGAGCGGCCAGGCGTGGACGAAGAAGATCCCGGCGAGCCTGAAGCCGGCGTTCCAGAAGGACGGCAAGACCTTCATCTACTCCGCCGGGTCGAGCGTCATCGGCGCCATCTACAACAAGAAGGTCTTCGAGAAGGCCGGAGTTGAACCGCCGAAGACCTGGAGCGAGTTCCTCGACGTCTGCGAGAAGCTCAAGAAGAAGGGCACGGTCCCGATCGCGCTCGGCGCGCAGACCCCCTGGGTCACGCAGCTGATCACCTACGCGCTGGTGCCGTCCACCGTGTACGCCAAGAACCCGCAGTTCGACAGCCAGATGCAGGCGGGGTCGGCGTCCTTCGCCCAGTCCGGCTGGGTGCAGGCCCTCGAGATGTACCTGGACCTGCAGAAGCGCGGGTACTTCAACGACAACCCCAACGGCACGACCTTCGAGCAGCAGACGTCCATGGTCGCCACCGGCAAGGCCGCCATGGCGATCCAGGTCTCGGCCGTCCTGCCCGACTTCCGCAAGGCCGCCGCGAACGCCGCCGACCTCTCGATGTTCCCGGTGCCGGGCGCGGACGACGCGGCCCAGGTGCGGATCCCCGCCGGGGTCGTCGTGGGGCTCGGCGTCAGCGCCCGCAGCAAGAACAAGGAGGCCGCCGAGAAGTTCGTCGCGTTCCTCGGCGAGCAGCAGAACATCA
This sequence comes from Actinomadura sp. NPDC048032, assembly GCF_040653175.1. Taxonomy (NCBI): domain Bacteria; kingdom Bacillati; phylum Actinomycetota; class Actinomycetes; order Streptosporangiales; family Thermomonosporaceae; genus Actinomadura; species Actinomadura sp. NPDC048032. The sequence continues at coordinate 4,770 of NZ_JBEZJP010000472.1, read as the reverse complement.
ACCGCTGGGCCGAGGCCGTCGCCTGCGTCCCGCTCGTCCGCGACTCCTCCTCCAAGATCGACCCGGTGCTGGAGCCGTTCCTGCCGTACCTGGACGGCGACAAGGCCGACCCGTTCATGGACCAGGCGTGGCCGAACGCCGAGGTGCAGCCCGCCCACTTCGCGCTGGTGCAGGCGCAGCCCGCGGCTCGTCAGCGCGTCGTCGTGGACGAACTGGTGGACGGGCATCAGCTCGACCGCCGTCACCCCGATCGAGCGCAGGTGGTCCGTGATCACCGGGTGGCCGAGCGCCGCGTACGTGCCGCGCATCGCCGGCGGGATGTCCGGATGCCGGGCGGTGAGCCCCTTGACGTGCGCCTCGTAGATCACCGTCTCGTGGTACGGGGTGCGGGGCGGGCGGTCGTCCCCCCAGTCGAAGTACGGGCTGACGACCACCGACCGCATCGTGTGGCGCGCCGAGTCGGCGTCGTTGCGCGACCAGGGGTCTCCGAAGTTGTACCCGAAGCACGCCTCGTCCCAGTCGACCTGGCCTTCGACGGCCTGGGCGTACGGGTCGAGCAGCAGCTTCGAGGGGTTGCAGCGCAGGCCGCGCGGCGGATCGTACGGCCCGTGCACCCGGAACCCGTACCGGCGTCCCGGCATGACGCCCGGCAGGTAGCCGTGCCACACGAAGGCGTCCACCTCCGGCAGCGTCAGCCGCGTCTCCTCACCGTCGCCCGCCGGTCCGTCGAACAGGCACAGCTCCACCTTCTCGGCCACCTCGGAGAAGACGGCGAAGTTCGTTCCCGCGCCGTCGAACCGGGCCCCCAGGGGGTAGGCGTCACCCGGCCAAACCTGAGCCAATTGGTCCGCCCTTCGTAGGGTGCGGCGCCGGGCGCCCGACCGCGCACGTTCCGGGGGCCGCACCCCGGAAGCCCTTCCCTCTGGGGGATGGATCACACCGATCAGGACCCCACTGGCCAGAACGGACATCCGTGGGTTACGTTAGGGGAGCCTTACCTTAATGAGGGCGCCCTAACCGGCGCCGGTGGGGCACGCTGCGAAGAGGACGAGCCGCACGGAAGGTCTCCCACCGGAATGTACGTCTGCATCTGCAACGCCGTCACCGAGGACGACGTTCACGGCTGCATGGCGAGCGGTTGCACGACGGCCAAGGCCGTCAAGGCGGCCTGCGGCTTCAAGCCGGGCTGCGGTCTGTGCACCAAACGCATCCACACGATGGTCAGCGAGTACCGCGCCTCCACGGCCCTGGCGGACGCCCTGCTCGGGGGCAACGATCCCGCGTCCACGACCGCCGCCTGAACAACCCCCTCCCTCACGTTCCGTTCCAATAGGGGAACGCGCTGTGGGCGATTAGGTACTGTCCCGGATCCGGCCCGGCATGGAAGCATGGGGCCATGGAAGGCGACAACGACATCATCGCTCTGCTGAACGAGCAGCTCACCGCCGAGCTCACGGCGATCAACCAGTACTTCCTGCACTCCAAGATGCAGGAGAACTGGGGCTTCACCCGCATCGCCAAACACACCCGCGACGAGTCCTTCGACGAGATGCGGCACGCGGAGCGGCTCACCGACCGGATCCTGTTCCTGGAGGGCCTGCCGAACTACCAGAAGCTCGGCACCCTGCGCATCGGGCAGACGATCGTCGAGCAGCTCAAGGCGGACCTGGAGATCGAGATGGAGGCCGTGGCCCGGCTGCGGCCCGGCATCGAGCTGATGCGCTCGCGCGGCGACGTCACCTCCGCACGGATCTTCGAGGACATCCTCGCCGACGAGGAGGAGCACATCGACTACCTGGAGACCGAGCTGAGCCTCGTCCAGGCCCTCGGCGAGCAGAACTACCTGCAGCGCCTCACCGAACCGCCCGGCGAGGGCGGCCCGAGCCCCGTCTGAGCCCTACGTCGCCCGCCCGCCGCTCCTGCGCAGCACGTACGGCTGGATGATGCCGAGACCGATCGCCGCAGGCCCGTTCCATCCCCGGGAAGGATCGACGACCCAGGTGACCAGCGACGACACGCCGAAGGCGCGCCCCGTTCGGGCCGACGTTCGCCGCAACCGCGCGCGGCTGCTCGCCGCGGCGCGGGAGACCTTCCAGCGCCAGGGGGCGGGCGCCTCGCTCGAAGGCGTCGCGCGGCTCGCGGGCGTCGGCATCGGCACGCTCTACCGCCACTTCCCCACCCGCCAGGACCTTCTGGAGGCGCTGCTCGCCGACGTCTACGCCGGGCTGGCCGCGTCCGCCCGCGACCTGCTGGACTCCCCGTCCTCCGGCGAGGCCCTGCTGGCCTGGCTGCGGACGTTCGTCTCGGAGATCACCGCCTTCCCGGGCATGGCGGCCTCGGCGATGGTGTCGCTGCGCGACCCCCGGCTCGACCCCTCCGGCTCCCGCGCGGCGATGTCGGAGGCGGGCGAGGCGCTGCTCGTCCGCGCGCAGCGCGCCGGGGTCGCCCCCGCCGGCGCGGCGTTCGGCGACGTGCTGAGGCTCGCGGGCGCGATCGCGACGGTCGCCGAGCGGGACCCGGACGCCGCGGCCCGGCTGCTGTGGCTCGCCGCCGCCGGCGTGGCGCCGGGCGCGGCCCGCTAGAAGCGCGGCCCGGCGGTAGCCGGTCAGTCGGTCTCGGGGACGGGCAGGACGCGGCGGGGGCCGCGCGGCGCGTCGGCCCGCTCGCGCCATTCGCGCGGGTAGCCGACCGACACCTCGATGTGCGGGACCTCGCCGGTCCAGATCGTCCGGGGAATGTGCAGGTGCCCGTAGACGACTGACACCGCGCCGAACCTGCTGTGCCAGTCGGCGGTGCGCTCGGTGCCGCACCACTGGGCGAACTCCGGGTACCAGAGGACGCGGGTGGGTTCGCGGACGAGCGGCCAGTGATTGACGAGCACGGTCCGCGTCCCCGGCTCCAGGGCGGACAGGCGCTGCTCGGTGTAGGAGATCCTGGCTTCGCACCAGGCGTCCCGTCCGGGATACGGGTCGGGGTGCAGGTAGACCTCGTCGGTGCATACGACACCGGCCTCGTGCGCGGCTTTGAGGGCCTCTTCCTTGCTGGACGTCCCGTCGGGGCGGAATGTGTAGTCGTACAGGATGAACAGCGGCGCCACGGTGACGGCGCCGTCCGGGCCGTCCCAGACGGGATAGGGGTCCTCGGGGGTCAGCACGCCCAGGCCGCGGCACATCTCGACGAGCCGGCGGTAGCGGGCCTCACCGCGCAGCTGCACGGGGTCGTCCTTGATGGTCCACAGCTCGTGGTTGCCGGGCACCCACAGCACGGCGGCGAATTGCTCGACGAGGGTGCGCAGCGTCCACTCGACGTCGGCGAAGCGCTCGCCGACGTCGCCCGCCACGATGAGCCAGTCGTCCTCGGACGCGGGCCGCAGGCCCTCGACGAACGCGCGGTTCTCCGGGAACCCCACGTGCAGGTCGCTGATCGCGTAGACGCCGCCCATCCGCCGATGGTAAGCCCCGGGCCCGCGCGGGCCGCGCCTCCGCGGGCATCTGCGCCCCCACTCTCATTTCCATGCGAGTGAGGGCGCAGCGTGGGTCGAACAGGGACCGGGCGGTTTCTCCCGGCGCCCCCTGCTACTCTCCGACGACGCCGGCCTGAACCGCGGCGGCCACCTCGTCGGGGGAGAGCACCTTCTCCATGCCCCAGATCCGACCGGCCGTGTTGAGCGTTCCGGTCAGGGCCAGGACCATTTCCCCTTTCTCGGCGGGCGACAGGCGCTCCTTCCTGATCTTAAGGATGACACGGACGGTGTCGTTGACGGCCGACTGGACCCGATTGAGGTCCAGATAGGTCTCCAGATCCGCCTGCCACCCCTCGGTGGAGGCGGGCGGCATCCTTTCGAGGCAGCGCTCCAAAAGATACTGCCGGTCTCCTTCGGTGTAGCGCATGAGGTGCAGGTGGGTCGCCACCTCGTACACCCAGTCCCCGATCGTCGCCAATTCCCAGTCCACGAAGACCGCGTGACCGTCGGGACGCACGATGATGTTCCCTCGGTGCAGGTCGTTGTGCAGGAGCTGAAACGGCCGGGGAGTGAGTTTCGTCAAGCGGCCCACCATCGCCCGATGCGGTTGGAGAGGAAGCCCGAGCAAATCGAACTCCCTGCCGAACCAGCGTGTCGACTTCCAGTGGGCGACCGACGCCTGGATGGCCCTGCGCAATCCGAATCCCACCGAATCGCCGTCTTCCGGCCACCAGGGCGGCAACCCCATGTCCCCCAACGGCACATCGGTCAACCTGCGGAACAGGTCCACCGTGTCGTCGAGAACGAGCCTCGGCACCGGCCGACCCGGTGGCGAGAGTTCGTGGAGGACTCGGCCCTCCTCGTACGCGTGTACGGACCACCCCTGCCCCTCGTAGACCAAGTGGGACGCCTTTCGGCCCAGATGGGGCTGAATGGCCCGCAACACGTCGTTCTCCTCATAAGTACGCCGATCCAGATTGTCCGCCCCGGCGGCAGGGAAGCGACACATCAGGTTTCCCACCCGGACGTTATGGTGGTAGAGACCGCTGAGTGCGCCGGCCTTCTCCAGGGCGACCGAGCGAAGTCGGTGAGCCAGATCAGGGTCGCGTTCGAGGAGCTCCCTTGTAGCAGCCAAATCTTCTGCAGCGACAAGCTGCGAAAACCTGTCGCCCATCATCCCTCCTCCTTTTGGTTGTCACGAGCCGCCCCTGAGGAACCGCCTTTCGCCGTCCGAGACGACAACTGATCCATGCGCGATTCAGGGCCCGGCGTGTACCGCCGGGCCCTGAATGTTCTACTCGGAAATC
>NZ_JBEZJP010000471.1:0-5916 GCF_040653175.1 Actinomadura sp. NPDC048032 | reverse complement strand
CATCGGGACGGCCGCGCGGGCCGCCGCGGGCGTCGGCTTGACCGCCGGGGGACGTCCCGCGAACACCTGCGACGGCGACGGGACGGGGCTGGTGCGCTGCGCGGCGGCCGCAGCGTCGCGGACCGCGGCGGCGGAGCCGGGCGCGGGCACCGGCAGGACCTTGGCCTTGGTGAAGTACGGGCGCAGGAACTCGGCGGGCAGCACCTCGACCGTGTCGGACTCCCACACCAGCCACTCGGCCTGGTTGGAGCCGTGCGTCGGCTCCACGCCCCACAGGTGCACGCGGACGCCGTAGCGCTGCGCGGCCTCCACGGCGGGCAGCATGTCCTCGTCGCCGGCCAGCAGCACCGCGTCGGTGATCGCGCGATGCCGGGCCAGGGCCTCCAGGTCGGCGCGCAGCTGGGCGTCCACGCCCTTCTGCTGCCCCTGCGCGTTCAGGTTGCCCAGGCGCAGCTTCACCAGCGGCAGGTTGGCGATCACCCGCTGGTCGACGGTCGGCTGGCGCCTCGGCGCGGCGTCGAACCAGTACACCCGCAGCAGCTCGCCGCGCCGCTGCTCGTCGGCGTGGTCGGTGAGCGCCTTGATCAACTTCTCCGCGGCGACCCGGTACTCGCGCCGGGAACCGCAACCGAGCAGGAGGGCCCCGGAGGCCGCGTAGAGGTATCCCGCGTCGACGAAGATCGCGTATCGCGCGGGCTGAGGGACGTACTCCGAGGTGGCCATGGCCTTCCACCTTATTCGTGCGGAGCGCCCTGCCGGGTGCGAACCACGCTTAGATGTCGCGGGGCCGCCCGGCGCGGCCGGCGCCGGGCGTCAGCGCGGCAGACCGCTCGCCCTCCACGCGCCCGGCCCCCGTGGCCGCGGCCCGCCCGCGAGAGAGGCGCGGACGAGCCGGGAGCGGTCGGCCCAGCGCGACGGGGCGGGCGGGGCCGCGCCGTCGCCGGACGCGGCGGCCGCCCGGGCGCGGGCGGTCAGCACGGCGACGAGGGCCGCGACCTCCTCCGGACCCGGGTCGCCGCGGACGACCCGGAGGAACGGCTTGCTGTCGGCGGTCACAAGATCTCCAACATTCCCGGCGTGTCCCCGCTAGAGCGGGATGTTCCCATGCTTCTTGGGCGGCAGGGTCTTGCGCTTCTCGCGCAGCGCCCGCAGCGCCCGCACGACCTGCCCGCGCGTCTCGGACGGCTTGATCACGTTATCGATGTAGCCGCGGTCCGCCGCGATGTAGGGATTGGCGAGCGCGTCCTCGTACTCGGTGATCAGCTCGGCGCGGCGGGCGTCGGGGTCGTCCGCGGCGGCCAGCTCGCGCCGGTACAGGATGTTGACCGCGCCCTGCGCGCCCATCACGGCGATCTGCGCGGTCGGCCAGGCCAGGTTGATGTCGGCGCCGAGGTGCTTGGACCCCATGACGTCGTAGGCGCCGCCGTAGGCCTTGCGGGTGATGATCGTGACGAGCGGGACGGTGGCCTCGGCGTAGGCGTACAGGAGCTTCGCGCCGCGCCGGATGATCCCGTTCCACTCCTGGTCGGTGCCGGGCAGGAAGCCGGGGACGTCCACGAACGTCAGCACCGGGATGTTGAAGGCGTCGCACGTCCGGACGAACCGGGCGGCCTTCTCGGAGGCGTCGATGTCGAGCGTCCCGGCGAACTGCATCGGCTGGTTGGCGACGACGCCGACCGAGTGGCCCTCGACCCGGCCGAAGCCGACGATGATGTTGGGCGCGTACAGCGCCTGGACCTCCAGGAACTCGCCGTCGTCCAGCACGTGCTCGATGGCGGTGTGCATGTCGTACGGCTGGTTCGGGGAGTCGGGGATGAGGGAGTCGAGCTCCTCGTCCACCTCGGAGGGGTCGACGGGCACGTCGAACGCGGGCGCGTCCGAGAGGTTGTTCGACGGCAGGTACGACAGCAGCGCCTTGACGTACTCGATCGCGTCGTCCTCGTCCGACCCCTGGTAGTGGGCGACCCCGGAGCGCGAGTTGTGCGAGTGGGCGCCGCCGAGCTCCTCCATGGTCACCTCCTCGCCGGTGACCGTCTTGATGACGTCCGGCCCGGTGATGAACATGTGGGACGTCTGGTCCACCATGACGATGAAGTCGGTGATCGCGGGGGAGTACACGGCCCCGCCCGCGCACGGCCCCATGACCAGCGAGATCTGCGGGATGACGCCGGAGGCGTGCACGTTCCGCTTGAAGATCTCCGCGTACAGGCCGAGCGCGACCACGCCCTCCTGGATCCGCGCGCCGCCCGAGTCGTTGATGCCGATCACCGGGCAGCCGGTCGTGACCGCGTGGTCCATGACCTTGCAGATCTTCTCGCCGAAGACCTCGCCGAGGGAGCCGCCGGAGACGGTGAAGTCCTGGCTGAAGACCGCGACGGGACGTCCGTCGACCGTGCCGTACCCGGTGACGACGCCGTCGCCGTAGGGGCGGTTCTTCTCCATCCCGAAGTTGGTGGAGCGGTGCCGCGCCATCTCGTCGAACTCGACGAACGAGCCGGGGTCCAGGAGCGCGTCGATCCGCTCCCGGGCCGTCATCTTGCCCTTGGCGTGCTGCTTCTCCACGGCGCGCGCCGAGCCGGCGTGCACCGCCTCGTAGCGGCGCCGTTCCAGATCCGCGATCTTTCCCGCCGTGGTGTGGATGTCGTAGTCCACCGGGGGTTCAGGGGCTTCCATCGCCATGCGCGCCAGGGTAACCGCCCGCTGATGCGGCGCTCGCGGCCGGGGCCCGCTGACCGGGACGGACGCGGGCCCGCGGGACGCGCGGGCCGGTGGGGAAGCGCCTCGCGGCCTCTCGTTACCCTTGGTCGGGTGGCTACGAAGACGCGAGACATCCTCCGGCAGGACATGCCCGAACCGCTGCGCCGCGACGTGCGGCTGCTCGGCGCCATGCTCGGCGACTCCCTCGTGGAGTACGGCGGGCCGGGACTTCTGGAGGACGTCGAGCGGCTCCGCCACGCGGTGATCGCGGCCCGCCGCGGCGAGACGGGCGGGGACGACGTCGCCGCGATCGTCGACGGCTGGTCGCTGGAGCGCGCCCGGCAGGTCGCCCGCGCGTTCACCGTGTACTTCCACCTGACGAACCTGGCCGAGGAGCACCACCGCATCCGGACGCTGCGGGAGCGCGACACCGGCGGCGCCGTCTCCGGGTCCGTGGCCGCCGCGGTCGAGGAGATCCGCGCCGCGGGCGACGGCCGGCTCGACGCCGTCGTCGAGGGCCTGGAGTTCCGGCCGGTGTTCACCGCGCACCCCACCGAGGCCCGCCGCCGCGCGGTCGTCACCGCCATCCAGCGGATCAGCGACCTGCTGGCCCGGCTGAACGGCGACCCCGGAGCGAGCGAGCGCGAGGAGACCGAGCGCAGCCTCCGCGAGGAGATCGACCTGCTGTGGCGGACCGCGCTGCGCCGGATCTCCCAGATGGACCCGCTGGACGAGGTCCGCACCGCGATGGCCGCGTTCGACGAGACGATCTTCCGGGTCGTCCCGCACGTCTACCGGTCCCTGGACCGCGCCCTGGACGGCGAGGGCTCCGGCGCCCGGCCGCCGAAGGCCCGCCCCTACCTGCGGTTCGGCAGCTGGATCGGCGGCGACCGCGACGGCAACCCCTACGTCACCGCGCAGGTCACCCGGGACGCCGTCATGATCCAGGCGGACCACGTCCTGCGCGCCCTGGAGGCGGCGTGCGCCCGGATCGGCCGGGAGCTGACCGTCCACGAGTCGACGACCCCGGCGTCCGGCGACCTGCTGAACGCCCTCGCCGCCGCCCGGACCGCCCACCCGCGGCTGCTCGGCGAGACCGCCAAGCGGTCGCCCGGGGAGCCGCACCGCCAGTTCCTCCTGCACGCCGCCGCCCGCATCTCCGCGACCCGCGAGCGCGACGCCGACCTCGCCTACGCCTCCCCGGAGGAGCTGCTCGCCGACCTGCGCACCGTCCAGGACTCCCTCGCCGCCGCGGGCGCCCCCCGGCAGGCGTACGGGCGCGTCCAGCAGCTCATCTGGCAGGTCGAGACGTTCGGCTTCCACCTCGCCGAGCTGGAGATCCGCCAGCACTCCGAGCTGCACGAGAAGGCCCTCGCCGAGGTGCGCTCCGGAGGCCCGCGCTCGGAGATGACCGAGGAGATCCTGGAGACGCTCCGGGTCATCGCCTGGATCCAGCAGCGGTTCGGCGTCCGCGCCTGCCACCGCTACATCGTCTCCTTCACCCGCTCCGCCGAGGACATCGCCAACGTGCACGCCCTCGCCGAGACCCTCGGCGAGGGCGCCCCCGTCCTGGACGTGATCCCGCTGTTCGAGACCGGCGAGGACCTGGAGCGCGCGCCGTCCGTCCTCGACGGGATGCTGGAGATCCCGGCCGTGCGGCGCCGGCTGGAGGACACCGGCCGCCGCCTGGAGGTCATGCTCGGCTACTCCGACTCGGCCAAGCAGCTCGGCCCGACCAGCGCCACCCTGCGGCTCTACGACACGCAGGAGGCCCTCGCCGCGTGGGCGGCGCGGGCCGGCGTGACGCTCACGCTGTTCCACGGCCGCGGCGGCTCCCTGGGCCGCGGCGGCGGACCCGCGAACCGCGCGATCCTGGCGCAGGCGCCGGGCTCGGTCGGGGGCCGCTTCAAGGTCACCGAGCAGGGCGAGGTCATCTTCGCCCGGTACGGCCACGCCGAGATCGCCAAGCGGCACGTCGAGCAGGTCACCAGCGCCGTCCTGCTCGCCTCGACCGACGCCGTCCAGGACCGCGCCCGCGAGGCGGCCGCCCGCTTCCGCCCCCTCGCCGACAAGATCAGCGAGGCGGCCAGGGCCGCCTTCCGGTCCCTCATCGAGACCGAGGACTTCGCCCTCTGGTTCGCCCGGGTCAGCCCCCTGGAGGAGATCGCCGAGCTGCGCATCGGCTCCCGCCCGGCCCGCCGCAAGGCCGCCCGCGGCCTGGAGGACCTGCGCGCCATCCCCTGGGTGTTCGCCTGGACGCAGACCCGCGTCAACCTCCCCGGCTGGTACGGCCTCGGCAGCGGCCTCGCCGCCGTCTCCGACGACGGCCGCGACCTCGCCGAGCTCCGCGAGGCCTACGAGGCGTGGCCGCTGTTCAACACCCTCCTCGACAACGCCGAGATGAGCCTCGCCAAGTCCGACCGGGCGATCGCCGAGCGCTACCTGGCCCTCGGCGAGCGCCCCGAGCTCTCCGAGACCGTCCTGACCGAGTACGACCGCACCCGCCGCCTCGTCCTGGCGGTCACCGGCCACGACCGCCTCCTGGAGAACCGCAGGGTCCTCTCCCGCGCGGTCGAGCTTCGCAACCCCTACGTGGACGCGCTCTCCCACCTCCAGCTGCGGGCCCTGAAGGCGCTGCGCGCGGGCGTGGAGGACGACGCGGAGCGCGCCCACCTGGAGGACCTGCTCCTGCTGTCGGTCAACGGCGTCGCCGCCGGCCTCCAGAACACGGGCTGACCATGATCAGACCCGCCGCCCAGCCGGACCGCCTCCGCATCGAGGAGATCGTCGAAGCGGCCTACGCCCCCTGGGCCGAGATCATCGGCGCCCGCCCGATCCCCATGGACGCCGACTACGCGACCCTGATCGACGCGGGCCAGGTCTTCGTGACCGTCCCCGGGGACGGCCTGATCGTCCTCGTCCCCGAGGACGGCGTCCTCCTGATCGAGAACGTGGCCGTGGACCCCGACCGCCACGGCCGGGGCATCGGCCGAACGCTCCTGGCGTTCGCCGAGGAGCGCGCCCGCACGCTCTCCCTGCCCCGCCTGCGCCTGTACACCAACGAGCTGATGACCCCCAACATCGCCCTCTACGAGCGCCTCGGCTACCGCGAGACGGGCCGCGAGACCATCGGCGGCCGGGGCATCGTCCACATGGCGTTGGTGAGCGACTCCTGGACGATCCGGTAGGCGGTCGTCGTCACCTCGGCGGGGAGCCTGC
>NZ_JBEZJP010000470.1:0-5942 GCF_040653175.1 Actinomadura sp. NPDC048032 | reverse complement strand
CGTCTGAGGCCGCCCGAACACCGGGTCTCACCCCGCGCGATCGCGCACTGGGCCATCGAGTACCTGCTGCTGTGGGGCCTGGCTTTCGGCCTCGCGGGGCTGCGGTTCCCGTCTTCTGCTGTCAGGACAGGGCCTTGACGGACGCCTGGACCTTGGTCAGCACGCTCTGGGGGAGCGGCGCGTAGCCCTTGTCGGTCAGGATCTTCTGGCCGTCCGCGCTGGAGGTGTAGGTGAGGAAGGACTTGACGAACTTGCCCTGCTCGGAGGGCAGCCCCTTCTCGCACGCGATCTCGTAGGTGACCAGGACGATCGGGTAGGCGCCCGGCTCCTTGGTCGCGTAGTCGATCTTCAGCGCGACGTCGTTGCCGGTGCCGGTGACCTGCGCGCCGGCGACGGCCTTGGAGGCGCTGTCGGGCGACAGCTCGGCGAACTCGCCCGCGCCGTTCTTGACGTGCGCGGTCTGCAGCTTGTTGTTCTCCGCGTACGACATCTCCACGTAGGAGATCGCGCCCGCGGTGCTCTTCACCTGGCTGGTGACGCCGTCGGACTTCGGCGCGCCCTGGCCGGTGGAGTTCGGCCACTTCTTGGCCTTCTCCCACGTCCAGGTCTTCGGCGCGGTGGTGTGCAGGTAGTTCGTGAAGTTCTCGGTGGTGCCGGACTCGTCCGACCGGTAGATCGGCTTGATCGGCTGCGACGGCAGCTTGGCGCCGTCGTTCTCCTTGGCGATCGCCGGATCGTTCCAGGTCTTGATCTTGCCGGAGAAAATGCTCGCGAGCGTCTCGGGCGAGACCTTGAGGCCGTCCACGCCCTGCACGTTGTACACGACCGCGATCGGGCCGACGACCATCGGCAGGTTCAGCGCGTTGCTCCCCTGGCAGCGCTTCTGCGCGGCGGCGGCCTCTTCGGGCTTGAGGGACGAGTCGGAGCCGGCGAAGGCCACCTGACCGCTCGTGAACGCCTGGATGCCCGCACCCGAGCCGCTCGGGTTGTAGTTCAGGTTGGCGCCCGCGCACTTGGACGAGTAGAGCTTCGTCCACTCCTCCATCGCGTTCTTCTGCGCGCTCGACCCGGCGGCGTTGACGCTGGCCTTCGCGCAGTCGATGTCGCCGGACGGCGCGGCGCTCGAACTCGCCGTCGTGTTGTTGTCGCTCCCGCAGGCGGAGAGGGCCAGCGCCCCCGCTACGACCACACCGCCCAGAGCAGCGAGTCGGGAACCGTTCTTCACCGGAGGGTCTCCTTGAGTTTCGTCGGGCGGGTCCCCCGAGCCGCCCCGGCCCATGTCGACCGGACGACGGGTTCGCCGTCGAGTGCGACGCTAGGCAGGCGAGGTGACCAGCCGCCCCGATCCAGGTGAACGGCAAATGAACGCAGACGAGCACAGTTGCGAAGAATGCCCCGATTTGCCGTGGACACCGGGTTAACATCGCAGCTCATCGCCCCAAAATCCCGGTCGAGACGCCCCCGGGGAGGGTTGGCCGACCGGCATCCGGGGAACCACGGATTTCCCGAGGTCGCGGGCGTTCACGAGGCGGGCCGGGCACCCCCGCGGAGCGCCCCGGGAACGGGCCTCATCCGGCGCCCGAACCGCTACGCGGTGGCGGGCGCCAGACGGTGACGGGCGCTACGCGGTGGCGGCGTACATGACGTCAACGGCGTGGCGGGTGAAGCCCAGGGACTCGTACAGGCGGACGGCCGCGGTGTTCGACTCGTCCACGTAAAGCATGATCTGGTCCATGCCGATGTCGCGCAGGTGGTGCAGGCCCCGCAGGGTGAGCGTGCGGCCGAGCCCGAGGCCCTGCGCGGACGGGTCGACGCCCACGACGTAGACCTCGCCGACGCCGCCCGGGTGCACCTTCGTCCAGTGGAAGCCGGCGAGCCGGCCGTCCCGCTCGGCGAGGAAGAAGCCGCCCGGGTCGAACCAGTCCTCGGCCTCGCGCTCGCGGACGTCGTCCATCGTCCAGGCGCCCTGCTCCGGGTGGTCGGCGAACGCGCGGGCGTTCACCTCCAGCCAGGCGCCCTCGTCCCGCCCCGGCTCGAAGGCGCGGATCGTCACGCCCTCGGCGACGCGCGCCTCCGGCAGCGGATCGGCCGCCGGGCGCCGCATCTGGAACAGCGCGCGGGCCCGCCCCATCCCCTCGGCGGACGCGAGCGCGGCGGCGGCCGGGAGATCACCGTGCGCCCACACCCGCAGCGGCCCTCCGGCCTCGCTCTTCAGCGCGCGCAGCAGCGCCCGCCCGTACCCCCGGCGCCGGTGCTCCGGATGGACGACCAGCTCCCCCGCCGCGGGTTCCTCCCCGGACGCCGGATCGAAGTGGGCGTAGGCGACGACGGTCCCGCCGTCGGTCACCGCGAGCCCGGACCGGCCGCCCCGCAGGGCCAGCAGAGCGTGCTCCGACAGCGGCCCCACCCCGTCGGCCTCGGTCGCGGCCCTGGCCGACTCCAGCGCCCCGGCCACCTCGTCGTCCCCCAGCGTCCCGCGCGCCCGCAGCTCACTCACGGTCCACACCCTATGCCGACGCCGCCCGCCGCCACACGGACGCCCGATCCGCCTCCCCCATGATCGACTCAGCTCCTGATCGATTCGTCATGAAAACGTCATCGGGCCGCCGGGAACCGTATGCCGAGCGAACCTAGCGTCCTCAGAATGATTCGACGACGCGCCTTCCTGGCCTGCGCCGCGGCGGGGGTGACGGTCGTGGGCGTGGCCGCGCAACCCGCCGCCGCGCGCCCCGCGCCCACCGCGTCCGTGCGGCTGCTCGCGCTGAACGACTTCCACGGCAACCTCGAACCCCCGTCCGGCAGCTCCGGGACGGCCATCGACGAGAACGGCAACGCCGTGCCCGCGGGCGGCGCCGCCTACGTCGCCGCCCACCTCAAGCGGCTGCGCGACCGCGACACCCTCACCGTCGCGCAGGGCGACCTGATCGGCGCCTCGCCCCTGATCTCGGCCGCCTACCACGACGAACCGTCCGTGCAGTTCCTCGGCGACGCCGGCGTCACCGCGTCGGCGGTCGGCAACCACGAGTTCGACGAGGGCTACCAGGAGCTGCTGCGCATCCAGAACGGCGGCTGCCACCCCGTCGACGGCTGCTCCCCGGCGGGACGGTGGCGCGGCGCGAAGTTCGACTACCTCGGCGCCAACGTCCTGCTGAGGAAGAACGACCGGCCCGCCGTCAAGCCCTGGACGATCCGCCGCGTCAACGGCGTCCGGATCGGCTTCATCGGCCTCGTCACCAAGACCACCCCGAGCATCGTCACGGCCGAGGGCATCAAGGACCTGAAGTTCCAGGACGAGGTGGACGCCGCGAACCGGGCCGCGCGCGAGCTGAAGCGCCGCCACGTCCGCGCGATGGTCGTGCTCGTGCACGAGGGCGACCAGGTCAAGTCGGGCGAGCGGCCGGACGAGTGCGGCGTCGTGCCGGGCGCCGGGACGCGCATCGCGCAGCAGGCCGACCCGGAGATCGACATGGTGCTGTCGGGGCACACCCACCAGCAGTACCTCTGCTCGGTCCAGGACCCGGCGGGCAACCCGCGGCTGTTCTCCTCCGGCTCGTCCTTCGGCCGCGTCATCACCGAGGTGAACCTCAAGGTGAACCGGCGGACCGGCGACATCGTGCGGTCCTCGGTCAGGGCCGACAACCACGTCGTCACGCGGGACGTCCCGCCGGACCCGGCGACGCAGACGTTCGTGCAGACCTGGAAGGACCGGGTCTCCACGATCGCCGACAAGCCCATCGGCAAGATCACCGCTGATCTGACCCGCGCCCCGTCCGCCGCGGGCGAGACCGCTCTCGGCGACGTCATCGCCGACGGCCAGCTCGCCGGGACCAGGGACCTCGGCGCCCAGGTCGCGCTGATGAACCCGGGCGGCGTGCGCACCGACCTCGTCTACAACAAGAGCGGCTCGGAGAGTGAGGACGGGATCGTCACCTACGGCGAGGCGTTCGCCGTGCAGCCGTTCAGCAACGTGATGGGCGTGACGTCGCTGACCGGCGCGCAGATCGACGCCCTGCTGGAACAGCAGTGGACGTCGGCGGGCGAGAAGATCCTCCAGCCGTCGGCGAACCTGCACTTCGCCATCGACCGCGCCGGGCCCGTCGGCGACCGCGTCTCGGCGATCACCATCGACGGGACCCCGGTCGACCCCGCCGCCGTCTACAAGGTCGCGGCGAACAACTTCCTCCTGGGCGGCGGTGACGGCTTCTCCGTCTTCACCCAGGGCAAGGACCAGGTCCTCGGCCCCATCGACCTGGACGCGTTCGTCGCCTACTTCACCGCGCAGGGGACGGTCTCCCCGCCCGCGCTGAACCGCATCTCGGGCAAGTGAGCACGATCCCGGGCCGGTGAGCACGGGCGCGGCCCGTGTGCCCGGGACGCCTCAGGGCGTCCGGGCGCACGGGCCGCGCGCATGCCGGGTCCGGCGTTCGACCAGGGGCGAGGGCCCCGGGATCACGCGCCGAAGAAGTGGACGACGTAGTAGACGATCGCCGCGACCGCCGCGGCGGCGGGCATCGTCAGCACCCACGCGACGAGGATGTTGCCGGCGACGCCCCAGCGGACCGCGGAGAGCCGCTTGGTGGCGCCCGACCCCATGATCGCCGAGGTGATCGTGTGGGTGGTGGAGATTGGAGCGTGCCAGATGAAGGCGGTCGCGTACAGGACGACGGAGGCGGTCGCTTCGGCGGCGAACCCCTTCGGCGGATCGACCTCGATCACCTTGCGGCCCAGCGTGCGCATGATGCGCCAGCCGCCCGCGTAGGTCCCGGCCGACAGCGCGCCCGCACACGCGATGATCACCCACCAGGGCACGGACTTGCCGTCCGAGTGCCCGGTCGTGACCAGCGCGAGGACGATGATGCCCATCGTCTTCTGGGCGTCCTGCAGCCCGTGGCCGAGCGCGAGGGACGCCGCGGACATCGTCTGCGCGATGCGGAACCGGCGGCCGACCCTGCTCGGGTTGGACCGCCGGAAGATCCACAGGATCGCGACCATGACCAGGTAGGCGAGACAGAACCCGACCACCGGGGACAGCACCATCGGCACCGCGACCTTGTCGATGACGCTGGACCAGTTGACCTCCGACAGCGAGGCCAGCCCGGCGCCGACGACCCCGCCGATCAGCGCGTGCGAGGACGACGACGGCAGCCCGAAGTACCAGGTGATCAGATTCCAGGTGATCGCGCCCAGTACCCCCGCTGCGACGACGGTGAGGCCGTGCAGGCCGGTCGGCGGCGTGATCACCTCGCTGATCGTCTTGGCGACGCCGACGCCGAGCAGGGCACCGATCATGTTCATCGCGGCGGCCATGCCGAGCGCCACCCGCGGGGTGAGCGCCCGGGTCGAGACCGCCGTGGCGATCGCGTTGGCCGCGTCGTGGAACCCGTTGGTGTAGTCGAACACCAGGGCCACCACGACGACGAGGATCAGCACCGCCGTCTGCGCGCCCGAGCGAAGGCCCAGCGCGCCCGCGATCATGACGACCAGCACGCCCGCCAGCAGGAGCAGCCAGGCGCGTCCGGATACCCGGCGGGTCGCCTGCTCCCCCAGCGTCTCGGCGTTGGCCGGGGACTCTCGGGTGAGGGTGGCGCCGGGGTCCTCGGCAGCGCTCATGATTCCTTGACCGCGATGGTCTCGACCGTGTTCGCCACATGCTCGAAGGCGTCGGCGGCGTCCTCCAGCCGGTCGATGATCTGCTTGAGCTTCAGCACGGTCAGGGTGTCGTACTCACCGCTGAACAGCTGGGCCAGCAGCTTGCGGTAGACCTGGTCGCCCTGGTTCTCCAGCCGGTTGATCTCGATCCAGTACTCGTTGAGCTCCTTCATCGACCGCAGCCGGGGCATGGCCTCGGCGGTCAGTTCGGCGGCGCGCTCCAGAACCTCGACCATGTGGACGATGCCCTTCGGGAACTCGTCGATCTTGTAGAGGACGACGAGGTCCGCGGC
>NZ_JBEZJP010000469.1:0-5958 GCF_040653175.1 Actinomadura sp. NPDC048032 | reverse complement strand
GGACGCAGGTGACCAGGCCGGCGGTTTCGAGGGTGATGAGGGCCGCGCGGGCGGTGGAGCGGGATACGCCGTGGCGTCGGGCGAGTTGGTTCAGGTTGCTGTCCGCCCTCTCGAACCTGTCCTGCGTCTCGGCTCGCGTCCAGGACAGTCCGAGCTCTTCCAGCACGAGCGTGAACTCCATCAGGTCGAGCTTCTCGTCGCCGCCGAGGTCCCCGCGCGTGAACACGGCAAGCAGTTCGTCCCCGGTCGGTCTCGTCGTCATCTCGCTCCTCGTTCAGGTCCGAAGTTGACCCCGCATCATGTCAAACAGGTGTGGGCCGGCCCTAGGAGAAACGCCGCGGGAGGATGCCCGGTTCCCCGGTCAGCCCTCGCCCGTCAGCTCGGGGACGCGGTGGCGGTAGCGCTCCAGCAGCGCGGCGTTCACCTCGTCGCCGCCGGGGACGTTCGCGCTCGTCCAGCGCGGCGGCTCCACGCCGCGCGCCGCCGCCAGGTCGTCGAGGTCGGCGAGCACCCGCGCCCACGCGTACGCGGCGAGGACGGTGGAGACCGCCGCGGTGCGCGGCGCGCCCGCCGGATGGAGCACGTCCCCGGGCGGGACGCAGGTGTCGAGCACGATGGCCGCGTGGTCGGCGAGGGTCGTGTCGGTCCGCGCCGCCGCGCCCCGCGACGCCCGCGCCGACGTCACCGCGACGACCGGCACGCCCCGCGCCTCGCACTCCCGCGCGACCTCCACCGGGTAGGGGTTGCGGCCGCTGGTGGAGAACACCACCGCCACGTCGGGCGGGGCGGGCGCGGCCTTCTCGACGACGGCGCGCCCCACCCCGTCCCGCCGCTCGGCGCGGGTGCTGCGCAGCGCGTGGTCGAGCGGGAAGACGGCCGGGTCCCAGATCGGGCGGACGGCGGCGAGGCCCCCGGCCCGGTAGAACGTCTCGAACACCATCGCCAGGGAGTGCCCGGCGCCGGCGACGTGCACGATCCCGCCGGCCTCGATCGCGTCGAGGAGCAGGGCGGCCGCGTCGCCGGCCGCCCCGCCCGAGGTCGAGTCGAGGTCGTCGAGCAGGGAGCGCACCCTGGCGGGGAACCCCGAGGACGCCGCGTCAGGCATTCGGCAGAGCCTCCTTCAGGATGCGGGCGAGGTCGTCCTCGCCGGAAGCGGCGCGCAGGCGGTCGGCGAGTCCGCCCGACAGCGCGCGCGCCAGCCCGGACAGGGTGCCGACGTGCGCGTCGGGGTCGGGCGTGCAGAACGCCAGCAGCAGGTCGACCGGGTCGTTGTCGGGATGGCCGAACTCGACGGGCCCGGCCAGCCGGGTCACGCCGACGCCGACGGCCAGGCCGCCCTCCTCGGGGCGGGCGTGGACGAGCGCGAGCCCCTTGGTCAGCACGATGTACGGGCCGTTCTCCTCCACCACCCGGACGCACGCCTCCGGGTAGCCCGCGCCCGCCGCGCCCGCGGCGACCAGGGCGGAGGCCGCCGTGCGGACGGCCTCCCGCCAGTCGCCCGCCGTCGCCCCGTCCGCCGCGGCCACGATCGTGCCCGGCGCGGCGGCCCCGGCGGCCGCCCCCTCGGAACGGGCCGTCACGAGAGCCAGCCCTGCTCGGTGAGGCGCTCCCTGAGCTGGGCCTCCAGGCCCTCCTTGTCCAGGAAGTCGCTGATGGTGATCACCACGGGCGCCAGGTCGGCGATCTCGCCGGTGTGCATGCCCTGGCCGATCACCACGTCGGGCGACATCCCGCGCGCCGTGGACACGTCGGTGTTCTCCACCCGGGCGTCCACGCCGAGCGAGCGCAGCGCGTCCTCGGCGGTCATCTTGAGCATCAGGCTGGAGCCCATGCCGACGCCGCAGACCGCGAGGATCTCCAGTTGCCGGTCCAGTGCCATGTCGTCCTTCTCTCCTCGTAGGGACGGTCGGGCCCGCGCGGACGTCCGGCGGGCCCTGCGTGGTCCGTCAGGCCTCCGCGGGGGCCGCGCTCTCGGGCGCCGCCGCCTCCTCCTCCGCCGCCCGGCGCTTCTCGGCCCGGCCGAGGAGCAGCAGGGTAGTGATCATCGCGCCGACCGCGACCGCGGGGACGAGCCAGATCGAGTTGCCGCCGACGACCGGGTCCGCGGCCTTCAGCAGCCAGCCGATCGCGTACCAGTCGGGGTCGGCGAGCGTCGCCAGCTCGGGCGCGGTCCGCTCGTACAGGCCCCAGGTGACGGCCTGCCCGACGGCGAGGATCAGCCCGGTGACGACGCCGCCGAGCACGGCGCCGCGCCAGCCCGCCACCACGTTCCCGAACAGCGCCGCCGCGCCGCCCACGAAGAACAGCATGATCATGGGCGGGGCGAGGGTGAACCAGCCGGCGCCGGCGAACACGCCGAGGCAGACCAGGAACACCACGGTCGACGAGACGAACCCGACCATGACGGCGGTCGGCGCGACGGGGAAGACGGTGGGCGCGTCGAGCGCGGGGCGGGTGCCCGGGATGACGCGGTCGCTGAACCCCTTGAACGCCGGGACGATCTCACCGAGGAACATCCGCACGCCGAACAGCAGGATCGCGATGCCGCCCGCGAAGCGCAGGCCCACCAGGACCGCCCACACCCACGGCGACAGCTTGTCGTCCATCTCGGCCGTGGCCTTGGCGACCACGCCGTGGTCGGCGAACGCGACCCCGACCAGCATGATCACGGTGATGATCAGCGCGGTGCTGACGTTGACGTCCTTGAAGAACGACAGCTGCCGCGGCAGCTTCAGCTTCTCGGTGTCGTGCTTGTCGCGGCTGCCGAGCGGGCGGGCCGCGTAGCCGGTGATCAGGCAGGCGAGCGAGCTGGTGTGCGCGAACCCGAACCGGTCGTCCGGCATGACGCGGCGCATCAGCGGGCGCATCCACAGCGGCTGCAGCGTCCAGTACGCGGCGACGAACCCGGCCCCGCAGAGCACGAGCGTGAGCTGGTCGGCGCCGGGCGCGATCGTCACCAGGGAGGCGACGGTGACCGTGCTGACCCAGAACATCAGGTGGCCGGTCAGGTACAGGTACCGGGCCGCGGGGAAGAGCCGCACGACCAGCACGTGCGCCAGGAACGCGACCGTGATCACCAGCGCGATCGTCCCGCCCTGGTCGGCGAGGAAGTCGGCGAGGGTGTTGTCGGCCTTCGGCGGCGTGGTCCCCATCGCGCTGGCGAGCACGGTCTGGAAGCTCGTCAGCCCGCCGGTGAAGACCTCGATGCCGATGAACAGGATGACCACGCCGATCGTGGCGCGCAGCGCCCCGGCGAAGACGTCCTCGAACCGCTTGCGCTGCAGGAGCAGGCCCGCCAGCGTGATGAGCCCGATGAGGATGGGCACCTGGCCGAACACGTTGTCGGCCAGGAAGGTGAGGATGTCCTTGATGACGTCCATGGTGAACTCGCCTCACATCTCGGGGGATGGGTGGTGCGCTGTCGCCCCCGTCAGCGCGGACGGACGATCGTGCGCCCGGGACGCGGCGCCCGGGCGTGCGGTCAGTGGTTCGGTGGTCGCAGGTCCAGTTCCAGCCGGTACCGGTCGCCGCGGTAGAGGGACCGGACGTACTCCAGCGGCCGGCCGTCCGCGTCCCTGGTGATCCGCTCGAACAGGAACGCCGGCATGTGCACCGGGACGCCGAGCTCGGCGGCCTCCTCGGCGGTGGTGACGGTCGGCTCGATGGTCTCGGTGCCCGAGGCGATCACGACGCCGTTGCCCCGGAGCAGGTCGTAGAACGACCGCCCCTCCAGGTCGCTCCGCCGCAGGTCCGGCATGAGCGCCCGCGGCAGGTAGAGGGTCTCGATGGCCATGGGGGCCTCGTCGGCCAGCCGGAGCCGCCGAATGGTAAATACCTCTTCGACGGGCGACAGGGCCAGCCGGCGGCCGATCCGCGCCCCCGCGGTCTCGGTGCGGAACGACAGCACCCTGCCGCCCGGCTTCATCCCGCGCCTGATCATGTCCTCGGTGAACGAGGTCATGGTCAGGGACACGGCGATCCGGGGTTCGGCCACGTAGGTCCCGCTGCCGTGCCGCCGGTCGAGCAGGCCCTCGGCCACGAGCCCGTCGATGGCCTGGCGCAGCGTCGGCCGCGAGACGCCGAGGTCCTCGGCCAGCCGGCGCTCGGACGGCAGCGCGTCCCCGACGTCCAGATCGTCCAACATCGCCAGCAGCTCGCGGCGCACCGCCTGCCGTTTCGTGCTCGCGGCCCGGCCCTCACCGGCGGATGGCACGCCTGTCACCTCCTTTGACGCGGTTCCTGTCGTCGCACACGGTATGTCCCATTATGGCGACTGGTCAATACCACTTTGGCGATGTTTGCCGTGGTCATGGCCGGGGGGCCCGAACTACCGTCTCGGCAGGTCGGCAGACGGTGCCGATCACGACCGTGTCGACGCCGCGCTCGCCGCGGCGAGGAAGGCGGCCAGATGAGGAAGCTCGTGCGCGGCGCAGTGGCGCTGGCCCTGCCGATGCTCATGCCGGCGGCGCTCAGCGCGGCGCCGGCCCAGGCGGAGGCGGGCCGGCCGGGGGCGAGGGACGGCTGGAGGCTGGTGGCCTCCGAGCCGTTCGACCGGCGCATCGACGACGCGAAGGCTCCCTGGAGGCCGGACGGCGACGGCCCGTCCAGTCCGTACGACGTCGATGTCTACGACAACGACGGCGCCTACTTCGACACGATGGGCGGCCCGGCCTTCCGGACGCAGCTCGCGAAGATGAAGACCTACCGAAAGTCGTTCACGTTCGGGAAGCGCGGCTGGCTCACCGCCGAGCTGGCCGCCCGCGACGCCGACGGGGACGGCCGGCCGGACGCGCCGCCCACGCTCACCTCCGGCAAGGGCGTGGCCCGGCTGGACGAGCCCGCCCACCAGGCGGGCGTCGTCATCCGCTCGACCCGCGACCTGCCCGCCGAGTACCGGGTGGAGATGACGCTGCGCGGGCTGGACTTCGGCGGCCGGCGGAACGGGTCGTGGGACTATCCGGACGGCCGGGTCAACGGCTACTCGCCGGAGGGCTGCAAGACCAACTTCCCCTGGGCGTCCGGCGGCGACTACGCGCGGCCCGAGTGCGAGTGGGCCGACGTCCGGACCGACTCCAACGGCTTCTACTACATGTCGATCATGGACTACCGGCAGGTGGCGCCGCACAACAACGTGTTCGTCCACGGCCATCGCAAGGTCGCCATGGACGGCTACAACCGCTACAAGTACACCGGCAAGGGCCTGCTGTACTGCAACCCGGCCACCGGGCAGTACGAGCCGTACTCCGCCGGGACGGGCAACGGCGTCAACGCGATCTTCATGACCGACGACCGCCGCTACCCGACCATGCCGGGCACCGAGTACCTCATGGAGAGCGAGTGCGGGCTGCGCAAGGGCGGCGCCATCGTCTCGACCGTCGACCTGAGGCCCGAGCTGCTGCCCGCCGAGCCGTACACGTTCGCCGTGGAGCGGCGCGACGGCGCCTACACGATGGAGATGTCCGGGGTCTTCGCGCACGTGGGGAAGGCGACCCTGCGCTACACGCGCTCGTTCGTCCAGGACGGCGAGCCGATCTGGCACTACAACCAGAAGCCCGGCGAGTACGACGGCCGGTTCAACGCCGACTGGACCTGGACGGGGCCGGGCGGCACCCTCGTCGACCGCGACACCTGGCCGGCCGGGTCCGCCTACCCCGACCGGTTCATGATCGGTGACCCGCACATGAACTTCTACGAGGGCTCGGCGCAGGTGGACGACATCCGCCTGTACGTCCCGCGCTAGCGGACCGGCGCCCGCCCTGCCCGGCGACGGCGGCCACGACGGTCATCGCGCCGAACACCGGCACCAGGAACGCCGACTCCTGCTGGCTCCGTGTCAGGGGACGGCCTAGATCTCGGGCACGCCGGCCCCGCTTTGGCGGGTGCTCTCTCACTCACGGGTCACGCCTCTCGTCGGAAGGCCTGACCGGCACCAACGGCGCTGGTCGAGGCCCTCATCGC
>NZ_JBEZJP010000468.1:0-5958 GCF_040653175.1 Actinomadura sp. NPDC048032 | reverse complement strand
GCGAGATGTACGGGCAGGTCCGCACCACCGACGGCCGCTCACTCGGGCGGCCCCCGCGTCGGTCAGCCGGGGGCCACCGTCGCAGGCCGCCCCGACCTCGGGCGCCTCCAGCCGCCACCGGACCAGGACCCGGTCGGTGTCGTCGCTGCGGTTGATGTCGTCGTCCATCGGACCGTAGAAGTTCGACAGGTACTCGGTCGGATCGGCGGCCAGCTTGGCGATGTTGAAGTACGCGTTGCGGCGCACCAGGGGATCGTAGGTCCAGCAGATCTCGCCGACACCGCGCAGCATCGCCCAGGCACGTTGATGCAGCTTCAGCGCGAAACCGACGTTGCGCCCCTGCACGTGCGTCAGCACCCCGGCGATGTGACTGTGCAGAGCCTCGCGCGCCGGTGGGGAGAAGAAGCCGAAGCAGGCCCCCACCAGCTCCCCGCCGTCGAAGGCGCCGCTCACGTAGCTGCCCGCCTTCGCCATCGCGCGCAGCAGGTCGGCCGTCACCGGAGGATTGTTCTCGCCCGTGCGCCAGATGCGCTCGTACAGACGGCGGACGGCCTCGAGCTCGCCGACCCTGTCCAGGGGGCGGATGTCGACGCCCGCGGCGTGCGCGGCGGCCTCGGCCGCGGCGCACGCCGCGTCGACGGGCTGGGACTCGCGACGGTCGCGGATGAGATCAGTCACGCCGGCCATGGTTCCAGCCGGTCCCGTCCCGCAGATGGTCCGAAAGCACCGGACGACGGGGCCCCGTTCGTCCGGACGGACAACCCTCCGCCGCCAGCAGCTCGGCGACGAGCGAGGTGAGCAACCGCGTCCGCTTCGGCAGCTCCGCCACGAACAGGTGCTCGTCATCGGCGTGCGCACCCCCGCCGACCGCCCCCAGGCCGTCGAGGGTGGGAGTGCCGACACCCGCGGTGAAGTTCCCGTCGGAGGCGCCGCCGACGGCCACCGAAGCGAGCGGACCGATCCCGAGGCCGTCCGCGAGCCGGCGCGCCCGCTCGAACAGGTCCCTCGACGCGGCGGCCGGGAGCGGCGGCCGGTTCGGGCCGCCCCGGACCTCCACGCCGCCGCCGGGCAGCACCGGCCGCAGGGCCTCCATCGCCGCATGGACGCGGTGCTGCTCGGCGGCTTCCCGCACCCGGACGTCGACCTCGAAGCGCGCCGCTGCGGGAACGGTGTTCGCCGTCGTGCCCGCCTCCAGGCGGGTCGGCGTGACGGTCGTGCCCAGCGCGGGATCGCCCAGCTCGACCACGGCCATGATCTGGTGCGCCGCCTCGACGGTCGCGTTCACGCCGCGCTCCGGCTCCAGGCCCGCGTGCGCGGCCTTTCCCCGCACCAGCACCTCGTAGCGCGACACGCCCTTGCGCTCGGTCTTCAAGGCCCCGCCGGGCCCGGCGGCCTCCAGCACCAGCGCGGCCGCGCACCGCCGCGCCTCGCTCTCGATGAGCTCTCGCGACGAGGGCGACCCCGGCTCTTCGTCGCCGGTGACGAGGAGGGTCACGCCGTCCAGGTCGTCCAGCGCCGCCAGCGCGTGGAACGCCATCACCAGCCCCGCCTTCATGTCGAAGCACCCCGGCCCGCGCAGCACCCCGTCGCGGACCTGGAACGGGTGCGTCTCCAGCGAGCCGATCGGCCACACCGTGTCGTGGTGCCCGAGCAGCAGCACGCGCGGTTCGGCGCCGAAGCGCCACCGGACATGGGTGCGCCCGCCGATGACGACGCGCTCCGCCTCCGCCCCCAGGAGCCGGGCGCCGACCTCGGCGACCACCTCCGCGCTGCGGGCGACCGCGGCCAGATCGTCGGACGGGGACTCGCAGCACACGAGCCGTTCGATGTCGGCGATCATCGTGGCCTCGCCCGCGCGGACCCGTCGCGGGTCGCGGTTCGCCACGGCACGGCCTTCTGTCACGGTGGACACCTCCGGTCGACGCATCGCTCAAGCTTCGCGAGTCGCGCCGCGGGCGGACCTGTCCTGTCGGCCAACAATGGCGCGCGAGGTTGGGAACCGGCGATGAAACCGGGCGGCTCTCCGGGCCGCTCGTGTCAGGAGCCGACCGCCGCGCGTTTGCGGGCGCCCCGGACCGCCGCGGAGAGCGTGGCGATGTCGTAGGCGCCGACGTGGCGCCGTCCGTTGACGAAGAAGGTCGGGGTTCCGGAGACGCCGCTCACGTCGGCCGAGTCGACGTCCTCGGCGATCCGCCCGGCACCGGTGTGCCGGCGCAGGTCGGCGCGGAACCGGTCGACGTCGAGGCCGATCTCGCCGGCGTAGCGGACCAGGTCCCGGGGGCGCAGCGCGTCCTGGCGGTCGAGCAGCAGGTCGTGCATCTCCCAGAACCGGCCCTGCGCGGCGGCCGCCTCGGCGGCCTCGGCCGCGAGCTGCGCCTGGGGATGGATGTCGTTGAGCGGCAGATGGCGCCACACGTACCGGACGTCCCCGTAGTCGGCGAGCAGCTCCCGGACGACGGACTCCGCCCGTCCGCAGTACGGGCATTCGAAGTCGCCGTACTCCACCACGGTCACCGGCGCGTTCGCGGGACCGCGGACGTGGTCGCGCTCGGGCTCGACCGGTGCGGCCAGGTCGATGATGCTCTCCGCCGTCCCGAGCAGCGCCCGCAACCGCCTGCGCGGAGGCAGCAGCGCGGTCACGCGGACGACGACCCAGGTCACGAGCGTGGCGCACAGGGCCGCGGACAGCACGCCGATCTTGGCCTCCTCCAGCCGCTCACCGGTGAAGGAGAGCGTCGCGATCAGCAGGGCCACGGTGAAGCCGATGCCGGCGATCGCGCCGCCGCCGCCGACCGCGGCCCATCCGACCGGCGGACGCAGCCGGCCCCGGCTCACCCGGGACACCAGCCATGAGGCCCCGAGGATCCCGACCGGCTTCCCGGCCACGTAGCCGATCACGATGCCGAGCGTCACCGCCGAGGTGAAGGCGCGGCCGAGGAACCCGGCGGTGATCGTGACGCCCGCGTTGGCCAGCGCGAACAGCGGCACGACCGCGTAGCTCGCCCACGGGTGGATGAGCAGCTGGAGCCGCTCGTTCGGGGAGATCGCCGCGGCCACCCCGGTCCGCGCCGACCGGGCGAACTCCGGGGTGGGCTGCTCCCGGAACAGCCTGAAGACCTCGGTGGCGCGTTCCAGGTCGTCGCGCGCCGCCGGGTGAGCGTACGTCAGCAGTCCCATGACCAGGCCGACGACCACCGGCTCCACCCCGGCGGACTGGACCGCCGCCCACGCGGCGACGCCCAGCACGACGTACACCGGGATCTGCCGCACCCCGAGGGCGCGCACCAGCACGGTCACCGCGAGGATGCCGACCGCCAGCAGCAGCGGCGGCAGCGCGATGTCGCCGCTGTAGACGACCGCGATCACCGCGAGCGCGATGACGTCGTCCACGACGGTGGCCGTGAGCAGGTACGTGCGCAGCCGTGCGGGGAAGGCCCGTCCGACCAGCGCGAGCACGCCCAGCGCGAACGCGGTGTCGGTCGACATCGCGATGCCCCACCCGTGGGCGGCCGGCCCCCCGGCGTTGAAGGCCAGGTAGACGGCCACCGGCACGACCATCCCGCCGACACCGGCGGCCAGCGGCAGCGCGAACCGCCGCCGGTCGCGGAGCTCTCCCATGTCGAACTCGCGGCGCGCTTCGAGCCCCACCACGAAGAAGAACACCGTCATCAGGCCGCTGTTGACCCACTGCCGCAGATCCTGCGAGAGCCCGGCGCCCCCGAACCGGACGGACACCTGCGTCTCCCACACCCGCTCGTAGGAGGACGCGTCCGCGTTCGCCCAGACCAGTGCGGCGACCGTCGCGGCCAGCAGGACCACGGCGCCGCCCGTCTCGGTGCGCAGGAACTCCCGCAGCGGGGTCCGCAGGTTGCGCGCCCACGCGGTCCGGTCGGCGAACGATCCGGAGGGCGGGCCCGCTCGGCGCTCCGTCATCGCTGGACGCTCACCCGGGCCCCTCCTCGCCCGGCAGCCGGACGCGCAGGGCGACCGTCCCGGTCAGGTCGATCCAGGCCGAGTCCGGCGTCCGGACGTAGCGCAGGAGGACATGGCCGCATCCGGGGCAGCGCGCGACGAGGCCGGGCGCCCGGTCGTACACCCGCAGCTCGGCGATCGGGCCGGTGAGCCCGCAGTTGACGCAGCGGCCGGTGGCCGCCGTGACGTCCACGGCGAACAGCTCGCTCAGCGGGCCGGCCAGGGCGTTGCCGTCCACATGATCCATGGGACCGGGGGCGTCCTCCCGGCGGGGCACGTTCATCTCGCTCAGCCTCCGTTCAGCCGAACCGTTCGGTCTTGATCCGCCGCGGGTCGTGACCGCGGGCGAGCAGCATGTCGGCCGCCGACTCCACGAACCCCGTCGGCCCGCAGACGAAGCAGTCACGGTCGGGCGGGCCGTCCCCGAGATCGGCCGCCGTCAGCCGGCCGGGCGGGCGGGGCCAGCCGCCGGGGGCCGCCCGGGTGTAGACGTACGCGACCTCCAGCCCGGGCTCCGGACGCCGCAGCTCGTCGGCATAGAACACGTCCTCGGGCGTGCGCGTGGAGTACACCAGCCGGAACCGCGTTCCCGCCCCGGCCAGGCGGCGGGCACGGACCATGGCCATCAACGGCGCGATCCCGGAACCGCCCGCGACCAGCAGGACCTCCCGTCCCGCCTCGGGCCGCCACACGAACCAGCCGCCCACCGGACCCCGGATCTCGACCGGATCGCCCTGGCCGAGCACATCGGTGAGATACGGGGAGACCTCACCGTCCGGGACCCGCTGCACGGTGAGCTCCACCCGATCGGGCGCGGAGAGCGAGTAACTGCGCTGCGCGGCGTACCCGTCTTCCGCGGTCAGCCGCACGTCGACATGCTGACCGGCCAGATGCCCCGGCCAGCCCGGCACCTCGAAGACGAGCGTCCGGGCCGTTTCCGTCTCCCGACGCGTCTCGGCCAGCCGCGCCACGCGCCACGCTAGTCGCCCTGGTACCGCTGCTCGCGCCATGGGTCCCCGTAGTCGTGGTAGCCGGCGGTCTCCCAGAAGCCCGGCTCGTTCTCGTTCAGCAGGTCGATGCCCCGCAACCATTTCGCCGACTTCCAGAAGTACAGGTGCGGAACCAGAAGCCGCACTGGCCCCCCATGCTCCGGCGCCAGGTCCTCCCCGTCGTAGCGGTAGACGATCCAGGCCTTCCCGTCGAGCAGATCCTCAAGCGGCAGGTTGGTGGTGTACCCGCCGTACGAGGACACGAGCGCGAAATCGGCCGCGGTCTCCACGTCGGCCAGCAGGACGTCCAGCGACACCCCCTGCCAGTCCGTGCCGAGCTTGGACCACTTGGTGACGCAGTGAATGTCCACCCGCGGCTTCTCGAACGGCAGTTCCAGCAGCTCCCGCCACGTCCACCGGTATTGCCGCCCGGTCTCCGCGGTCACCGTGAGCTCCCACTCCTCCGGAGGGATCCGCGGGGTCGGACCGGCCGACAGCACGGGAAAATCCTCGGTCAGGTACTGCCCGGGCGGCAACTGGACCGCAGCCTCGCGACGCCGCCCATGGAACCCAGGCGAAACGACCCCCATCACAGCCTCCCCTCATCAGGCAGAACGGACCCCGTCCTCTGGCCCTTCCTTCCCCAACCCACCGACCCCGATGCGGCCCCCACCCTGGTCACCACCGACCCCGCGCCGGCTGGGCACCCGCTCCTCCTGGAGCGGCACAGGCCAGCCTGGGCGGACGCCCACAACCTCAGCACCGCCCTTACTATGTCAAGCCCGTTGGCGAAGTGTGCGGGAGAGTGCCGACGAGGAAAGGGCGGAAGCGCTGCTCTCAGGTACGGGTGAGGAGGACGCTCCGGACCTGCGAGCGGACGAGAGCGCGGTCGAAGACGCGGACATCGTCGATTCCGCCTCGCCAGTGGTCGATGGGGCGGCCTTGTTCGAGGGGCCAGGCCCTCCCGGCCGTCGGGCACGAAGGTGCCCCCACCGCT
>NZ_JBEZJP010000467.1:0-5975 GCF_040653175.1 Actinomadura sp. NPDC048032 | reverse complement strand
CGGCGGCGCCGAGCCGGCGGCGGGGAATCTGCATGGGCACGGGGTTTCCTATCGGTTGGGATTGATGACGGCCTTGACCTGCTCCTGCCGCGCCAAAGGGCGGATCCGCCCCTGGTACCCGTGGCTCTACCGGCACAGCGCGGTCTACGGGTCGCTGAGCGAGAGACCCGATCTCCTCTACGACACCCTCTCGACCAACAAGGCCTACCGGCGCGGCTTCCTGGAGGAGCACGGCCTGCGGTTCGTCGAGCGGCTGCACTACGAGGACCTGCTGTTCACCGCCGAGGCCTACCTGGAGGCGGGGCGGACCGCCCTGATCCCGCACCGCGTCTACAACTGGCTGGTCAAGGAGCGGACGCGGGCGCCGTCGATCTCCAACCGGCGCGCCGACCTGGCCAACTTCACCGACCGGCTGGAGATCCACCGCCGCATCGACATGCTCTTCGCGCTGCGCGGCGCCTACGACCTGCAGCGGGCCAAGGACGTCAAGTTCGTCAACCACGACCTGGTGCTGTACCTGCGCGACCTGCGCGACCGAGACCCGGCCCACCAGGCGCGCTTCCTCGACCTGGCCGCCGCCTACCTGGATGAGCTGGACCCGCGGGTCTTCGAGCAGGCCAACCCGCTGCCCGCGATCGCCGCGCACCTGATCCGCGAGGGCGACCACGCGGGCGCGCTCGCCGCCGCCGAGTACGACCCCATGAAGCGCCCCGAGCTGCGCGCCCGCCTGGTGGAGCGGGACGGGCGGGTCTACTGGGGCGCCGGTCGCCCGCGCGGCACGCTCGGCCGCCGCGTCCGGGACGTCACGTCCTTCGGGTTCCATGTGCGGCCCCTCCGGGAGCTGCGCCCGGCGAACACCGTGACGCGGCTGGAGACGCGCGGCGGCCGCGTGCTCATGGCAGGCCACGTGCTGAACCCGCTGGAGCGGATCCCGCGGGATGCCGAGCTGGCCGGGACGCTGGAGTTCCGCGACCGGCGCGGCCGCTCGCGGAAGGGGCGGGTCCGCGCGTCCGTCCGGCACGAGGGCGACCGGCTCACCTGGCGCGCCGAGTTCGACCCCGCCCGCAGGATCCGCCCCCTCGGGTTCATCGACCCCGTCTGGGACGTGCGGCTGCGCATCCGGGTGGACGGCGAGGAGGTGGTCACCCGGCTCGGCGAGGGCCGCGGGTCGCCGTCGCTCGGCGGGGTCTCGCTGCCCGTCCGGCCGCGCCTGACGCGGTTCGCGGGGGACCGGCTCCGCTCCTACGTCACCGAGGGCGGGCACCTGGCGTTCGCCCTGGAGGCGGGGAGCCCGTGGGCGCGGCTCACCCGCGCCGCCGCGCGCCGCGCCGCCCTGTCCCGCCCGGGACGGCTGACCCGGCACCGGCTCCGGGAGCTGGGCCGGGCGGTGCGCCGGACCCTGACCGGCCGGAACACCAAGATCATCGTGTTCAACCGGGTGCTGAGCCGGCTGCCCGTCCGGGCCGGCCTGGCGGTCTTCGAGAGCCAGCTCGGCCGCCACTACTCCGACAACCCCAAGTACATCTACCGGGAACTGCGCAGGTCCGGCCGCCCGGTGACGGCCGTGTGGTCGTACGCCTCGTCCCCCAAGGGGTTCCCCGACGACGTCCGACTCGTCAAGCGCGGGTCCTGGGCGTACTACCTGGCGCTCGCGCGGGCCCAGTTCTGGATCGACAACCAGGGCTTCCCGGACCGGCTGCGCAAGCGTCCCGAGACCACCTACATCCAGACCTGGCACGGGTCGGCGTTCAAGCTGATGGGGCTGGACCAGCCGCGGATGAAGTCGGGGCCCGCGGGCGACCAGGAGCGGCTGCGGCGGATGGTGGAGCGCTTCGACTGCTTCCTGGTGCGTTCCGGGCACGACACCGAGACGCTCTGCAGCGGCCTCGGCGTGCGCTCCGAGCTGCTCCCGGTGGGGTATCCCCGCAACGACCCCCTGGTCAACGGGGTGGACGGCGACCCGGAGCTGGCCGCCGAGGTCGCGGCCCTGCGCGAGTCGCTCGGCCTGGACGACGGGCGCCGCGCTGTCCTGTACGCGCCCACGTACGTCACCGGGCCGAAGGGGCGTCCCGTCCGGCTCCTCGACCCGCCTGTGGATCCGGGGGTCTTCGCGCGAGAGCTGGGGGAGGAGTACGTCCTGCTCGTCCGGCCCCACTACCTGTGCCGGGCGAACGTCCCGCCGGGCGCCCGCGCCGTCATGCGGGACGTTGGCGCGGTGCCCGACGTGACGCCGCTCCTGCTGCTGGCGGACGCCCTCGTCACCGACCACTCCTCGATCATGTTCGACTTCGCGCTGCTCGACCGGCCGATCGTGCTGCACCTCCCGGAGGGCAGGGACCTCGCCACCGGCTACTTCGACCTGGAGCGGCACGCTCCGGGGCCGATCACCCGCACCGAGGACGAGCTCGTCGCCGCGCTCGCCGGCCTGGACGCGGCCGGGGCCGAGCACGCCGGGCGGCGCCGCGCGTTCGCCGCGCGCTTCGGCGAGCACGAACGCGGCACCGCCGCGAAGACGGTGGTGGACCGCTACTTCCCCGCCGCGCCGAGCAGGAGGGAAACGCCATGACCGCGCCGCGTGACGTCTTCATCGTGTGCAACAACGCCGACGAGATGGGCGGCCTCCAGCGGTGGGCGCACCACATGGCGCGGCTGCTGGCCGGGCGCGGCGACCGCGTCACCCTCGTCGGGATCACGCGGGGGCCGGAGCCGTACCACCACGGCCGCGACGGCTCCTACGCCGTCGAGGTGCTGCACGGGGAGTGGGGCCCGCCCGCCATGGCCTGGCGCCCGCGCAAGGCGCTGCAGCGGCTCGACCCGGCGGCTCGGGCCCGGGACCTGTGGCGGACGGCCGCCCAGCGGCGCGGCGCGGCGCGCCTGTCGGAGCTGTTCGCCGCCGCGCGGCCGGGAGCGGTCGTCATCGTGGCGCAGGTGTGGGCGATGGAGTGGGTGCGGCTCGCCGACACCTCCGGGCTGCGCGTCGTGGGCATGAGCCACGAGTCCTACCAGGCGACCCGGAGGTCGTCGCGGTACCGGCGGGTCAAGGAGCTCTACGCCCGCGCGGACCGGATGCTCGTGCTCACCGCCGAGGACGCCGACGCCTGGGCCAGGGACGGCATGACCAACGTGGACCACATCCCGAACGCACTGCACGTCACGCCCGGCGTGCATCCCACGCTCGACCTGCCGGTCGTCGCCTGCGTCGGCCGCCTGGCCTACGAGAAGGGTGTGGACCTGCTGCTGGAGGTGTGGGAGCGCGTCGCCGGACGGCATCCGGGCTGGCGGCTGCACGTCTACGGCGGCGGCCCGGACGAGGAGGACCTGCGGGCGCGGGCGGACGCCGCCGGGCTGTCCGGCTCCGTCGAGTTCCGGGGCGTGGTCTGCGAGGTCGAGGAGGCGCTCGTCGAGGCGTCGGTGTTCGCGCTGCCCTCGCGGGCCGAGGGCTTCCCGATGTCGGTGCTGGAGGCCATGGCGTACGGGCTGCCCACGGTGGCGTTCGACTGCGCGCCGGGCGTCCGGGCGCTGGTCGAGGACGGCCGGGACGGCCTGCTGGCCCCGCCGGGCGACGTCACCGCGTTCGCCGCCGCGCTCGGCCGGCTCATCGAGGAACCGGAGCTGCGCCGCGCGCTCGGGGCCCGCGCCCGCGTGTCGGTGTCGCGTTTCGGGCCGGACGCCGTCCTCGCCCGGTGGGACCGCCTGTTCGACCTGCTCCACCGTGGGCACGCGGCCGCCGCGCCGGTTCTCGCGCCGCGCCGGACCGCGGCCTCCGCCGCGCCCCTCGCCGAGAGGCCGGTGGTCGCTCTGGAGGCGGAACCCGCCCTGGGGGGTGATTCTTTCTAACAACTGTTTGGTAGAGTCCCTGGCGTGAAGCAGAACGAGTCCCCCGCGGACCGGGCCTTCCGCGCCGAGGTCCGCGACTGGCTCCAGGGCAACCTGTCGGGCGATTTCGCGCACGCCCGCGGGCTCGGCGGCCCCGGCCGCGAGCACGAGGCCTTCGAGGAGCGGCTGGCCTGGGAGCGTCACATGGCCGCCGCCGGCTGGACCTGCGTCGGCTGGCCCCGCGAGTACGGCGGCCGCGGCGCCACCGTCGAGCAGCAGGTGATCTTCCACGAGGAGTACGCGCTCGCCGACGGGCCGGCCCGGGTCAACCACATCGGCGAGAACCTGCTCGGTCCCACGATCATCGCCTTCGGCACCGACGAGCAGCGCGCCCGCTTCCTGCCGCCGATCGTGGCGGCGCGGGAGCTGTGGTGCCAGGGCTACTCCGAGCCGAACGCGGGCTCCGACCTCGCCAACGTCCAGACCCGCGCCGAGCTCGCCGGGGACCACTGGCTGGTCGACGGGCAGAAGGTGTGGACGTCGCTGGCCCTCGAAGCCGACTGGTGCTTCGTCGTGTGCCGCACCGAGCCGGGGTCGTCGCGCCACAGGGGCCTGTCGTACCTGCTCGTCCCCATGCGCCAGGACGGCGTGGACATCCGGCCGATCGTCCAGCTCACCGGCACCTCCGAGTTCAACGAGGTGTTCTTCGACGGCGCCCGCACCGACGCGGGCAACATCGTCGGGGAGCCCGGCGAGGGCTGGAGGATCGCGATGGCGACGCTCGGGTTCGAGCGCGGCGTCGCGACGCTCGGCCAGCAGGTCGGGTTCCGGCGCGAGTTCGAGGGCGTCGCCGACCTCGCCCGCCGCACCGGCGCCATCGACGACCCCCTGCTGCGCGACCGGCTGACCCGGTCCTACATGGGCCTGGAGATCATGCGGCTGAACGCGGTGCGCACCATGGCGGGCGTCGCGTCGGGCGCCCCCGGCCCCGAGTCGTCGATCTCCAAGCTCGTCTGGGGCACCTGGCACCGCGAGCTCGGCGAGCTGGCCATGGACGTCCTCGGCGCCGCCGGCCTCGTCGCCGACGGGGCGCCGGGCACCGGTCCGGACGGAGGGACCGCGCAGCCCTACGACCTGAACGACTGGCAGCGGCTGTTCCTGTTCTCCCGCTCCGACACGATCTACGCCGGGTCGAACGAGATCCAGCGCAACATCATCGCCGAGCGCGTGCTCGGCCTGCCCCGTGAACCGGCCGCCGACAGGAAGGCACGCGGATGACCCCGCCCCCCTACGTCCCCGGGCACGGCCTGCTCGCCGGCCGCGCCGTCGTGATCACCGCGGCGGCGGGGGCCGGCATCGGCGGCGCCACCGCCCGCCGCTGCCTGGAGGAGGGCGCCCGCGTCCTGGTCTCCGACGCGCACGAGCGGCGGCTCGCCGCGACCGCGGCGGAGCTGGAGAAGGAGTTCGGCGCCGACCGGGTCGACGCGCTGCCCTGCGACGTCACCTCCGAGGAGCAGGTCCAGGCCCTCTACGGCCGGGCCGTGGAGCGGTTCGGCCGCATCGACGTCGCGGTGAACAACGCCGGGCTCGGCGGGACGGCGGACCTCGTCGACATGACCGACGAGCAGTGGGGCCGCGTCCTCGACATCACCCTCACCGGCACGATGCGCTGCACCCGCGCCGCCCTGCGCCTCATGCGCGACCAGGGCTCCGGCGTCGTCGTCAACAACGCCTCGGTGATCGGCTGGCGGGCGCAGAAGGGGCAGGCGCACTACGCCGCCGCCAAGGCGGGGGTCATGGCGCTCACCCGCTGCTCGGCGCTGGAGGCGGCCGACTTCGGTGTCCGGGTCAACGCCGTCTCCCCGTCCCTGGCCATGCACCCGCACCTGGTCAAGGTGACGTCGGAGGAGCTGCTGGAGGAGCTGACGCGCCGGGAGGCGTTCGGCCGCTACGCCGAGCCGTGGGAGGTGGCCAACGTTATCGTCTTCCTGGCCAGCGACTACTCGTCGTACATGACGGGCGAGGTCGTCTCCGTCTCCTCCCAGCACGCTTAGGACACCGGTACATGAGGAACTGCGCATGAGTCCACGACGGCGCGACGCCGAGGGCACCGCCGCCGCCCGCGCGGGGCGGCGGGCCGAGCTGCTCGCCACGGCCGC
>NZ_JBEZJP010000466.1:0-5983 GCF_040653175.1 Actinomadura sp. NPDC048032 | reverse complement strand
AGGTCGCGTGCGGCGGCGACCGGATCGGGGTTCCCGGCGCCGACGTTGTGGCTGACCACGGTCAGGTCCCCCGCCGCCTTCGCGAACGCGTTCTGGGCGGTCTTCCTGGCCTGGGAGTCCGCCAGCGCCCGGCGCGCCGTCTCGGCCAGCGCGGCGAACTCCTCGCCGGTCGACACGGTGGCGCCGATGGCGCCCAGGGCCCGCTCCAGCCGATCCCGGCCGCGTTCGACGTCGGCCAGCCGCCGCTCCACGTTGCGGATCTCCCGGAGCGCGGTCTCCAGCCGGTCGCCGCCGGACGCGCGCAGGGTGTCCAGCAGCGCCTCCCGCCGGGACTCCGCCACGCCGATCGCCGTGGCCGTCTCCGCCACCTGCTGCTCGGCCCGCCGGCGCCGTCCGGTCAGGTCCTGCTCGGCGGCGCGCAGCAGGTCCAGCCGGCGTTCGTGCCACCACAGCGCCGCGGGGGACGCCGGGTCGGTGAACGATCCGACGGCCTCGATCACCCGCAGCCGCGCCGCCGCGCCGTCGATGGCCCTGCGGTGGTCGCGGATGGGGGCCAGCGCCCGCACCTGGCGCCGGGCGGTGATCATCCGCTCGCGGGTGCCGGACAGCTCGTCGAACTGCTGCACCACCTCGTCCGCCGTCGCCAGGGTGGACGGCTCCTCCAGGACCATCGTCTTGTACAGCGCGTCGACGGTGGTGATCTGCTGGCCGGCCTGGATCCGGCCGAGCAGCCCGACCGCCTTGTGCCCGTCCCCGGCGGCGCCGATGCCGAGCGCGGTGTGCAGCCGGGCGGTGAAGTCACGGTCGGTGCCGAAGCACGTCAGGCCCGTCGCGGCGACCGCGTCGCGGGCGAACCTGCTGCCCGCCGGGCCGTCCAGCTCGCGCAGGTCGTAGTCGTCGTCGCGGACGGCGCGGACCACCACGACGTCGTCGAGGGCGCGCGCGGACGCCGGCACGTACCAGGCCCGGATCGCGGTGAACACCGCACCGCCCCGGTCCGCCCAGGTCATCGCGATCGCCGTCCAGGTGTCGCGGCCGTCCCCGCGCAGCACCCGCACCTTCGTCCCGCCGTCCGTCCGCGATTCGTCGAGCTTCCCGCGCGCGTAGGAGAGGATGTTGCGCTGGTCCTTGCCGCGCGGCCGGCCGACCACCCCGCCGTTGGACGCCCCGTTGAACGGCGTGGTGTGCGGCATCAGCAACGCGATGTAGGAGTCCATCAGCGTCGACTTGCCCGACCCGGAACCGCCGCTGAACAGGGTCGCGCCCGGGGCGAACCGGACGCGGTGATACCCGTCGTAGCCGCCCCAGTTGACCAGCTGCAGGTCCCTCGCGACCCACTGCTGCCCGCGCGATGCCGCCGGGATCAGCCCGAACAGCGTGTCGATCATGCTCATGACGCGGCCTCGTTCTGCTCCCGCAGCCACCGGCTCAGCTCGGTGAGCTTCTCGGTGCTCAGCACGACCTCGACCAGCGGCGTGATCCGGTACCGGCCGGCGGACTCCTCCGCGAGCAGCCCGTCCTTGGCCAGCCGCTCCACCGCGTTGCGGATCTCGCGCTGGCCGCGGGCGAGGTTGTGGTCGTCCGGGTCGAAGTAGGTGAGCACGGTCTGCTCCAGCTCCTCGATGTCGACCCGCGCGGACGTCTCGCCGGTCCCGCGTTCCCGCTGGAAGACGGTCCGCAGGTGAACCAGCACCAGGGTCTCGGCCCGGGTGTAGGGGTCGTCCTTCAGCAGGATCGGGACGTCCAGCTCCGCCGAGCGCACCTGCTGCTTGTAGGCGATGCCCCGGTCGTGGTCGACCACGAGCCGGACGAACAGGTCGTGCAACCGCGACTCGATGAGCTGCTGGTTCTCCAGCAGCGTGCGCCACTGCGCCGAGTTCTTCTCCGCCAGCAGGAACCTGCGCTGCAGCAGCCGCACCAGCACCCGCCGCACCTCCACGTCCAGCGTGCCCGTGTCGCCGGCGAACAGTTCGGACGGGTCGTCCTCCATCGCCACCGGGTCGATGAAGCCGGCCTCCGCGCCGGTCGCCCAGTCGTCGTCCGCGCCGTTCGCTTCGCTCATCGCCGCTCCCCCGGCCCCTCGTCGTCGGCGGCGCCGGACCCGTCCGCGGCGGCGGACGGCGCCGGGTTCGCCGCCAGCACTCCGCCGAACGCGAGACGCCGCCGGGTCTGGTCGGGCCGGACCGCGTCGACCACCGCGACCTCGGCCGTGTCGGTCATTCCGAGGCCGTGAGCGATCTCCAGCAGGCCGAGCAGGTCCACCGGCCGCCGTATCCGCTCGGCCGCCGCGCGGAACGCGGCCGCGACGTCGACGCCGTCCGCGTCCCCGTCCCCGGCGAACGCCGCCAGATGCGCGCGCAGTTCGGCGTACTGGGGACCGCCCCATGCCCGGGTGTCCGCGTCCGGCACGTCCTCCACCTCGTCCCATTCCCGCAGCGGCGTGGGCGGCTGGGGCGGACGCAGGTCGCTCAGGGTCTGGCGCAGCTGCCTCACATCGGCCACCGGCAGGCGGCGCAGCGGAGCGACGACCGCGCCGCGGCGCGACCTCGGCACCCACGTGTGGAACCCCGACATCACGTCCCGCAGCAGCTCGTCCACCTGGCGGTCGCGCATCGGGTCGTGGTCCCGGACCTGCGTGGTGATGACGTGCGACGCCTGCCGCTGAGCGGCCAGCACCTCCTTGACGCCCTGCTCGATCCGGCGTGCGACCTCGGCGAGTTCCCGCCGCTGCGGCTCCGGCATCAGCTCGGTGAACCCGTGCCGCAGCACGGTGCGCAGCAGGTTCCACAGGTCGTCGATCTGCGCCGGGTCGCCGATCAGGCGCATCGCCCCCGCGAACGCGCGGCCCTCCGGCGTCGTGTCCATGATCTGCCGGCCGCGCTCCAGGTACTCGCGCAGCACCTCCCCGGTCGGCCGCGCATCCTGCCGCAGGTCGGCGACGACGTCCCGCTGCATGGCCTTGATCGACTCGGCGACGCGGGCGAAGTCGGCGGGCAGCTCCCGCGCCAGATGCAGCACGTTCTCGGCCGCCTCCAGCAACTGGTCGTCGTCGACGGTGTCGATGACGCCGCCCCGTTCGAGCCGTTCGAGTTCCCTCCGGCGTTGATCGATCTCCGTCTGGAGGCGCGCCATCCGGGCCATCACGTCCGGGTCCGCGTCCTGCGCGAGCCGCTCGACCGCCTCCAGCAGCGTCCGGACCCGGGACTCCGACACCCTGGTGCGCGCCCCGCCGACGCGGCCGGCCACCTCCAGCGCGCCGACCCCGTGTGCGGACAGCCGGTACACCTCGACGTCGTCGGAGACCTGCCGCACCAGCCAGCCCGCGTGCACCCACTGCCTGCACAGGTCACGGGCGTTTCCCGCGGGCAGGGGCTGGTCGCCCTCATCGCCGTAGCCCGCCGCCCGCAACTGTTCGAGGGCGTCGGCGACCTCCGCGTGGGCGTCCGCCACCGCCACCGCCGGCCGCTCCGGCGTGAACATCATCGCGAGCACCGTCACCACGAACGGCGCATAGGTCCGGTGGAGCAGATCGAGCATCGGGTTCTGAAACGCCCGAAGGGCACCCTGATATGCACCCTCCACCCCTCGTGTTCCCATCGCCCACAAGAATAGGACCTGCGCCACCACGCCACGCATCCGAAAGCAGGGCCCTCACTGCCCCCGCGCACCGGTGGGTCGACGGGTCAGCCGGGCAGGTCGGCCAGGACGGCTTCGGCGGCGCGGCGGCCGGACACCAGGGCGCCCTGGATGGACGCGGTGTCGCGGTGGTCGCCGCAGACGTAGCGTCCCCTGCGGATCCGCACCGGCCGGCGCAGCCTCAGCGGCGGAGGCATCGCCGGAAGAGCTCCCTTGATCGGATATGTGGCGATCAGCTGCCACGCGGCGGCGCCGCCGTAGATCTCGTCCAGCCGGCCGCGCACGCGCGACTCGTCGGCGTCGATCCCGAGCACGGAGGTCGCGATGAGGGCGCGGCCGTCGGCGGAGTACTCGGGCGCCGCGTCGGTGAGGACGAGGGTGTCGGTGAGGATCCCCTCGGCGTCCAGGATCTGCAGGGGCTCCTCCAGCGGAGACTTCGGAGCCGCGTGGTAGAAGGTGGTGACGTCCCGCATGACGGGCGCCTCGATCTCGGGGACGAGGGCGGCGGCCCGGACGGGGTCGGTCGCCACGATGACGGCGTCGGCCTCGACCGTCTCCCCATCGGAGGTCCGCACCCCCTCACCGGTGACCGCTCCCACGGCGGTCTCCAGCGACAGCGCTCCGTCCGGCAACCGCGCCGCGAGTTGCTCCGCCATCCGTCCCATCCCGAGGGCGGGGACGCCGATCGTGCCGCGTGCGAACGACCGCCAGATCAGGTGGAAGAAGCGGCTTGAGGTCTCCAGCTCCCGTTCCAGCAGCACCCCGGCCAGGAACGGGCGCAGCAGCTTTTCGGTCATCCGCTCGGAGATGCCCCAGTGGTGAAGCTCCGCGGCGGTGTCGCGTTCGGCTTCGCGCAGGATCCGAGGGACGGGAAACGTCAGGTCGCGGGCGGTCATCGCGGCCAGCCCGGCCTTGTCGCGGACGGAGCCGACGTCGGCAAGGGCGCCGCTCAGCGCATGCCGGGGATGCTTCCACGGGAGCATCACGCGCTCACGCCGTCCCTCATGGAACACGAGCAGACCGGAAGCGAACGGCCTCAGGTCCAGGGCCCGGATGTCCAGGACACGCCTGGCCTCGGGATAGGCAGTGTTGAAGACCTGGAAGCCCCGGTCGAGACGGAATCCGTCGACGATGTCGGTCCGCGTCCGGCCCCCGACCCCGTCGGACGCCTCCAGCACCCGCACCGGCACCCCGGCCTCGTTCAGCCTCACCGCACACGCCAGCCCGGCCAGGCCGGCGCCGACGATGACCACGGCACCAGACACGCGACCCTCGCTTCCCGTATCGGTCCCCCCGAATGGGCGTTCTGACCTCACGCCCCTCCTGCCCACCCTGCGGCCCCTTACCCGGTCGATCCCCGCCGGCCCACTGTTAATGCAAAGAATTTCGCGTTACCCTCTGAGGCAACCCACGGAGAGGGGCGCCGCATGGACGCGAAGCCGCGCGCGACGGGGGCCGTGAGGCCCGGCGGCCGAACGGCGCGCACTCGTGCCGCGGTGCTGGCCGCGGCCCGGGACGAGCTGGAGGCCGGCGGATACGCCGGACTCACCCTGGAGAAGGTGGCCGCGCGTTCGGGCGTGCATCTGGCCACGCTGTACCGGCGATGGCGGACGGTCGAGGGACTCGTCGTCGACCTGCTGGGCGAAATGGGCAAGA
This sequence comes from Actinomadura sp. NPDC048032, assembly GCF_040653175.1. Classification (NCBI taxonomy): domain Bacteria; kingdom Bacillati; phylum Actinomycetota; class Actinomycetes; order Streptosporangiales; family Thermomonosporaceae; genus Actinomadura; species Actinomadura sp. NPDC048032. The sequence continues at coordinate 691 of NZ_JBEZJP010000466.1, read as the reverse complement.
CCGAGATCCCGATACCGGACACCGGCTCGTTCAAGGACGACCTCCGGGCGCTCGCGCTGGAGATCGCCGCGCTGTACCGGCAGCCCAGGGTCCGGGCGCTCGTCGAGGGCGTCGTGGCCGCCGCCGTCCGATCTCCCGAGGCGTCCACCGCCTGGGCAACGGTGATCGCCGAGCGCAACCGCCTCGCGTCCCGGATCGTCGAACGGGCCGCGGGACGCGGCGAACTGCCGCCGGGGACCGACGGCATCGCGATCATCAGCGCCGTCGGCGCCCCCATCTACTACCGCCTGCTCGTCGCCCGCGGGCCGGTGGACGACGAGATCGCCGAGAGCGCCGCGGCGGCCGCACACGCCGCCGCGCTCAGCGGCGTCTTCACCCCCGCCGGATCCCCCGGCCCTCCATAGACCGCGGCGGACAGCCGCCGCACCAGCGAAAGGACCCGCACAATGCGCCAGGACATCGAGTTCGTCTCGGCCGGGACGACCCTCCGCGGATGGCTCTACACCCCCGACGGCGCCTCCGGCCCGCACCCGGCCGTGGTCGTCACCCACGGGCTCGGGGCGGTCAAGGAGCAGTACACCGACGACATCGCCGAAGCGCTCGCCGCGGCCGGGCTGGCGGTCGTCCTCTACGACCACGCCTCGTTCGGCGCGAGCGACGGCGAGCCGCGCCAGGAGGTCGACCCCTGGAC
>NZ_JBEZJP010000465.1:0-6065 GCF_040653175.1 Actinomadura sp. NPDC048032 | reverse complement strand
TGCGCGGCGTCCACCAGCGCGTCCAGCAGCATCCGCAGCCGCACGTCGTCGACGTTGCGCCCCTCCCGCGCGGCCCGCTTGGCGGTCTCGGCCGCCTCCTCCGCCCGCGCGGCCCGGGCGCGCAGCCTGCGCAGCTCCTTGTCCGACGCGGCGGTCGACTCGCGCGCGGCGGCGAGCTCGCGGTCGGCCTCCTCCGCGACCGCGTGGGCGCGCTCCTCCGCGGCCCGGAACCGGGTGCGCGCGTCGTGCAGCTTGCGGCGCAGCTCGGCGACCTCGGCCTTGGTCTCGCGCAGCTCGGCGCGCAGCTTGGCCAGCTCGGCGCCGCGGGCGTCGCGGGTCGCGGCGAGCTCCGCCTTCAGCGCGGCGACGCGGCGCTCGGCCTCCTGCTCCTCCGACGCGCTCGCCGAACGCGCCAGCTCCTCGCGCGCGGACTCCACCAGCTCTGTCCAGCCCGCCGGGCGCAGCAGGTACGCCAGCACGGCGACGCGCACCGGGTCGGCCGCGGGCGGCACGTTCCCGCCCTCGACCGCCTCCACCAGGTCGGCCTGCGCCTCCCGGAGCGGCGCGGCGACCCGGCTCCGGAACTCCCCGTCCTTCTCCAGCACCGCCGCGATGTGCTGGCCCGCGAGCCTGGCGCGCTTGCGGCGCTCGAACCGCGCGAACCGGCGCAGCGGCACGGGGATCTCGTCGGAGGGCAGTGACCCGATCAGGTCGGCGGCGGCCTCCACCACGCCCTGCCGCACCGCCTCGGGCAGCGGGCGGGACGCCTTCTCCGCGGGCTCCCCGTCGCCGGGGGTCGCTTCGGGACCGCTGTCGATGATCCCGCTCCTTCCGGGCTGCGCCGCCGGTGGGCTGTGTGTTCCCGAGCGCGGTACGCCCTAACCAGGGCGAACGTGCGATCGGACGGATCGCGCCCGGCCCTCGGCGGGATGCCTCCCGCCCGTCCTCGCGGCCCCCGCCCGGCGGGACGTCCCGGCGCCCCCCAACCCTAGCGGCACGAAGTTCTGTCGGTGGGGTCCTCTACGGTCGCGCTCATGACGGCTGCGCACGGTGTCCAAGGGCGCGGAGCCCAGGGGCACGGGGCCCGGGGGCACGGCGTCCAGGGCACCCTGGACGACCTCGGCACCCCCCTCAGCGACGTCACCTTCGTGGTGGTCGACCTGGAGACCACCGGCGGCTCGGCGGCCGACTCGGCCATCACCGAGATCGGCGCGGTGAAGGTGCGCGGCGGTCAGGAGCTCGGCGAGCTCGGCACGCTCGTCGACCCGGGCGGCCCCGTCCCGCCGTTCATCACCGCGCTCACCGGCATCACCACGGCGATGGTGACGGCCGCGCCGCGGATCGAGTCGGTGCTGCCGGCGTTCCTGGAGTTCGCGCGCGGCTGCGTCCTCGTCGCGCACAACGCCTCGTTCGACATCGGCTTCCTCAAGGCCGCGTGCGCCGCGAACGGCTACGCCTGGCCCGCGTTCGCCGTCGTCGACACCGTCGACCTGGCGCGGCGCGTGCTGTCCCGCGACGAGGTGCCCAACTGCAAGCTCGCCACGCTGGCCCGCTTCTTCCGGACGTCCAACGAGCCGACGCACCGGGCCCTCGCCGACGCCCGCGCCACCGTGGAGGTGCTGCACGGCCTCATCGAGCGGCTCGGCTCGTTCGGCGTCACCTCGCTGGAGGAGATGCGCGGCTTCGCGAAGGCGCCCACCCCCGAGCAGCGCCGCAAGCGGCACCTCGCCGACGGCGTCCCCTCCACCCCCGGCGTCTACCTCTTCGAGGACCACGCCGGCGAGGTGCTCTACGTGGGCAAGAGCGGCGACCTGCGCTCCCGCGTGCGCAGCTACTTCACCGGCTCGGAGACGCGCCGGCGCGTCCGGGAGATGGTCGGCCTCGCCGAGAACGTCCGCACCATCGTGTGCGCCACGGGGCTGGAGGCCGAGGTCCGCGAGCTGCGGCTGATCGCCGAGCACAAGCCGCGCTACAACCGCCGCTCCAAGTTCCCCGAGCGGGCGATCTGGCTGAAGCTGACCGTGGAGCCGTTCCCCCGGCTGTCCATCGTGCGGGAGTGCCGGGCCGACGGCGCCCGCTACCTCGGGCCGATCTCCTCGCGGCGGCAGGCCGAGGAGGCCCGCGCCGCGCTGCACGAGGCGGTTCCGCTGCGGCAGTGCACCCAGCGTCTGACCCTCCGGCTGGTGGAGAGCGGCAAGGCGCGTTCGTGCGCCCTCGCCGAGCTGGGCCGCTGCGGCGCGCCCTGCGACGGCCGCGAGTCCGCCGACGCCTACGCCGTCCACACCGGGACGGCCCGCTCCATCATGGAGGGCGACGTGCGGCCCGTCGTCGCCGCCGCGCAGGTCCGCATCGACCGGCTGGCCTCCGAGCTGCGCTACGAGGAGGCCGCCGCCCAGCGCGACCGGCTCGCGGCGTTCGTCCGGGCCGCCGCGCGCGGGCAGCGGCTGGCGGCGCTGGCCCGGCTGCCCCAGCTGGTGGCCGCCCGTCCCGCCTTCGACGGCGGATGGGAGCTGTCGGTCGTGCGCTACGGCCGGCTCGCCGCCGCCGGGACCGTCCCGCCGAACGCCCGGCCCCGGCCCTACGTCGACGCGCTCATCGCGACGGCCGAGACGGTGTTCCCGCCCTCCGGAGAGGCGCCCGGCGGCGTCGCGCTCGGCGCGCCCGCCTCGCAGGGCGCGACCGCCGAGGAGATGGAGTGCGTCCTGCGCTGGCTCGATCTGCCCGGCGTCCGCCTGGTCGAGGTCGACGGCCCGTGGACGTGCCCGCTGCACGGCGCCGAGGGGCTGCGCGAGTGGATCGACAAGGCCTACGACCGGAGCCACGAGCGGCCCGACGGTGCCCGTCGCGGGCCCGGCCGACCACTAAGGTGACCGTGTACACCCGGCAACCGGAGGACGACCCCGCATGGCACTGCCTCTCTACGACAGTCAGCCTGCGCGGCGCGTCCCCTGGGTGACGTACCTGCTGATCGCCGTCAACGTGGTGGTCTTCCTCATCACCCCGATGTCGAACTTCGCCGCCTGGTACGGCAAGGGCTCGGTCCGCGAGTGCAAGGCGACGCACTTCACCTACGAGTACGGAGCCGTGCCGAAGGAGCTGACCACCGGCGACCAGCAGCCGCTGCCGACCGAGGTCGTGCACGACTGCGGGCCGTCGAGCTTCCGCAAGGCGCCCTGGACCGCGGCGTTCACCTCGATGTTCCTGCACTCCAGCGCCATGCACCTGCTCGGCAACCTGGTCTTCCTGTTCGTCGTCGGCATGGGCGTGGAAGACCGGCTCGGCCGATGGCGCTACCTGCTCGCCTACCTGGTGTTCGGGCTCGTCGCCGTCTACGGGTTCGCGTGGACCTCGCCCGACTCCACCGTCCCGCTCATCGGCGCGTCCGGCGCGATCGCCGGGGTGATGGGCGCCTACGTGATCCTCAATCCGCGGGGCCGCGTCGTCAGCTGGGTGCCGCCGGTCATCTTCATCCGCCTGCCGGTGTGGGTGGTGCTCGGCTACTGGTTCGTCCTGCAGTGGCTGTCCCTGGGCGACCAGAAGAGCAACGTCGCGTACACCGCGCACATCTACGGTTTCGTGGCGGGCGTGGTGTTCGCCCTCCTGGCGCGCCGCGCCGGCCCGGCCCACCGCCTGGCCGCGTTGAGCCGCGGCTGACCCGCCCGCGACCGCCCCCGCTCCTGGGGCGTCCCCCCGCACTCGCGGCGCAGGGCCCCGGTAGGGTCGGAGGGTCCGTTTCTGTGGGGAGGGGTGCAGTGGTCACTGCGATCGTGTTCGTCAAGGCCGACGTCGCGCGCATCCACGAGGTGGCCGAGACGATCGCGGCGCTGGACGGCGTCAGCGAGGTGTACTCCATCACCGGCGACCACGACCTCATGGTGATGGTCCGGGTGCGCCGCCACGAGGAGCTCAACGACGTGATCCCGGGCCGCGTCAACAAGGTCCCCGGCATCGTCGGGACCGAGACCCACATCGCGTTCCGCACCTACTCCCAGCACGACCTGGAGCAGGCCTTCTCCCTCGGCCTCCCCGACGCGGACTGAGGCCGGGGACCGCGCCCGGGCGGGGCTAGGCGCCGACGACGAGGGCGACACGGTCGATGCCGCCCCCGCATGAGCGGGCGGCGTAGCCGGGCAGCTCGCGGTACACGGCCCCCGGGGGCCAGCTGGCGGTGTTGGAGGCCATCACGCGGCCGGGGGCGTTGACGACGAACGCGGGCGCGGGGATCTCCCGCAGCGCCGGCACGATCTCGTTCTCGAACGTCCGGGCGAACACGTCGGCGGCCGCGACGCCGGCGAACCTCCCGTCCACGCGCACCGGCGCCGACAGGGTCAGGACGTACTCGTCGCTGCACAGGTAGTCGACGTAGGGGCCGCAGACGGTCTTCTCCGCCCCGCTCTGCGGCCCCGTGAACCACTCCCAGTCGGTGTAGTCGTACAGGACGCTGCTCTCGGGGTTCAGGTCGCGCAGCAGCTGGGACGGCCGCCCGGCCGGGCCGGTCTGCCACCACTCCATGTACCAGGCGGCGTCGGCGAGCAGGCCCGGCGCGGCGATGAACCCGAGGCCGCAGACGAGCGGGCCGAGATGGGAGAACAGCAGCGGGCGCAGCGCGGCGAGGTCGTCGCGGGCAGGGGAGCGCCCGGCGCGGCGGACGTCCTCCAGGCGCCGCGCGGCCGCGTCGCGCACCTGGGCCACGGTGGTGAACACGCCGTCCAGGGTCGCGCGGACGTGTGCCGCCGCCGCGCCGACGGCCGGTGGCTCGGCGGGCATGGGTCCCCCTCGGGGTCTCAGAGTGCGAGCCGTCGTTCAATCAGACGTTCTACCGCATTCGAGACGTGACTTTCAGCTACATCGCGTGCCTCGGCGCCGTCGGACGCCTCGATCGCCCGGACGAGCCGGGCATGCTCGGCGGCGACGGGCCCGCGCCGTTCGGGAAGATCGTGCACGGCCCACACCAGCGGCCCGAGCTCGGCCTGGAGCCGGATCTCCTCCCGGGTGAGCCGGCCGGACTGGGAGGCGGCGGCGACCTCCAGGTGGAACCGGCCGTCCAGCCGGCACGTCCCGGTGCCGGACTCCGTCGCGGCCATCTCCTCCAGCGACCGCCGCAGCCGCCGGACGTCGCCGGGCAGCGACCGCCCGGCGGCGAGCCGGGCGGCGGCCCCGGCGATGGCGGCGTAGTGGTCGCCGAGGTCGCGGAGCTCTTCCGCGCTGAGCGAACGCAGCCGCTCGTCGAGGTCGAAAGCCCTGGCAGGAGCCCTGACGAAGCTGCCGCCGCCGCGGCCCCGGCGGGTCTCGATCAGCCCCTGCTGACGCAAGGCCATCAGCGCTTCGCGTAGGGTGACCGTCGAAACACCGAGATATGCCGACAGGTCAGTCTCGCTGGGCAGCTGCTCGCCATCCGCGAGGAGGCCGAGCGCGATCGCGTCGCCCAGGCGCCGCACGACCGCGTGCACCCGCGCGGTGTTGTCGACGGGAGCGAACACGACGAGGTGCGCGCTGTCCATGGGCCCCCTCCCGGTGTCGACACAGTGATACCGGAACATCACTTGAACTTAAACCTCTGACTCCATATGTTTTCGGTCATGCCGGTTTCAGCGGTGAGGATCCGCGATCTGCGCAAGGCCTTCGGCCCCGTCGAGGCGGTGGCGGGCGTCGACCTCGACATCAGGGACGGCGAGTTCTTCTCGATGCTCGGCCCGTCCGGGTCGGGGAAGACGACCGTGCTGCGGCTCATCGCGGGCTTCGAGCGGCCGACCGCTGGAACGATCGAACTCGGCGGCAGGGACGTGACGGCGCTCGCGCCGTTCGACCGTGACGTCAACACCGTCTTCCAGGACTACGCGCTCTTCCCGCACCTGGACGTGCTCCGCAACGTCGAGTACGGCCTGAAGGTGCGGCGGGTGCCGAAGTCCGAGCGCCGGGAGCGGGCGCTGGAGGCGCTGCGCAGCGTCCGGCTCGACGGGATGCGGGCGCGCCGCCCCGCCGAGCTGTCGGGCGGCCAGCGCCAGCGGGTCGCGCTCGCCCGGGCGCTGGTGAACGAGCCGAAGGTGCTGCTGCTGGACGAGCCG